>NZ_SJOT01000027.1:0-36330 GCF_012027795.1 Megasphaera sp. SW808 | reverse complement strand
AAGGCTTCGTCACCCTGGCCTTCGACGCAGCGTATCAGGGCGAAAGCGGCGGCACGCCCCGATACGTCGAAGATCCGGCATCCCGCACGGAAGATATCCGTTCGGCCATTGACTACTTAGATACCTTATCCTTCGTCAATGAAGACGCTATCGGCGTGCTGGGCATCTGTGCCGGCGGCGGCTACGCCGTCCATACCGCGCAGACGGAAGGGCGAATCAAAGCCGTCGCGACCGTCAGCGCCGTCGACTCGGGACGGACGCGGCGCGAAGGGATTGGCGGCACGATGACCGATGAGGGACGCAATACGATGCTGGCCGAAGTAGGAAAGCAGCGGGCAGCCGAAGCGCGCGGCGCTGACGTGCGCTACATCAATTACGTTCCCAATTCGCCGGAAGCCGTGCCCCAAGGCCCCGGCCACGACATGTATCAGGAATTTTATGAATACTACCGCACGCCCCGCGGCGCCCATCCCCGCTCAGTGAATCAATATACCTTCACGAGTCTGGACAAGATGTTCGCCTATACGGCGTTCGACCACGTAGACTGGATTTCGCCGCGGCCTATCCTGCTCATCGCCGGCAGCAAGGCCGGTACGCGCTATCTCAGCGAAGACGCCTACGCCATGGCCAAGGCCCCGAAAGAGCTGTATATCATCCCCAATGCGTCGCATATCGACTTGTACGATAAGCCGGAATACGTCAATCCGGCCGTCGATAAATTGACGGATTTTTACAACCAATATTTGAAATAAGCACAAAGGAGACATATGCCATATGAAAAAATCCTTCCGACTGCTTCTCGTCGCCGCCATGTCCTGCCTGTCCTTCTCCGCCGTTCAGGGCGCCGAGTATCAGCAGCACGCCGACGGCTTGCAGACGATTCCTACGAAAGCTCCCGCCGCTGCATCGGCAGCCAACTTCACAGGGGCCGTAATGCACCAGTCCCTGTTCCAGACGACAGCCGACACGACGTACACGGGCAGCTACGTCACCTTCGCGCCGGGCGCGCGCACCTTCTGGCATACCCATCCCGGCGGCCAGCGCCTTGTCGTCATCAAAGGAACCTGCTGGACACAAACGGAAAATGGTTCAAAGACCATAGCCCATGCCGGCGACACGATCTGGTGCCCGCCTGACGTCAAGCATTGGCACGGCGCGTCGCCAGACAGTGAAATGACCCATCTGGCCCTGACGGAAGTCCGAAACGGCAAAAACGTAACGTGGATGGAACCCGTATCAGACGAACAATATTACAGTAAATAATATATAGGCACTGCCGAAGACAGACGACTTCTCCGGCAGTGCCGTATGTTCTGTGTGTCAAAGGGCTATGCCCGCCGTCCTTTTCCTGGGTCGTATGGTTCGACGGGCCGTCTCCCGATCGAAAGGCCATCATGCTTACAGCGCAAAGCGGCGCTTTATACGCAGTTCTTCGTATAAAGCGCCGTTTCTTATATTAGGCTAACAACGTATCAATTTCAGAAAGGCTCTGACGCAGCTCGAACATATGCCGCACCAATCGATTTCGCGCCGAGATGAGCAAGGCCTGACGCCGCGGACTTTCTCTTTCAGCCTGAAAATATTCGGCAATTTCAGCCAAGGTCATGCCGCTTCGCTTCAGCCGCTGAATTGCGGCTACGCGCCGCTCATGGCATTCGCCGTAATCGCGCCGGCCGCGGCGGCGCGGAACCGGCGGCAGCAGCCCGATGCGCTCATAATACCGCAGCGTATCCTTGCTGACGCCTGTATACTCAGAAAAAGCTTTGATTTCCATTTTCCATCATCCCTCCGATGTTCTTAATCCGCCGCGGAAAAGGTCACATCGACAGTATCGGCATGGGAAAATACAGCTTCTGCGTCGCCGTCGATATGCCCCATAGGCTGCCGTTCAAAGCGTTCGCCGTTCTGCTTATATAAGATGACCAGGCTGCCCCGCGGCGGCCAGTAGGCAATGTCGCCGACGGCGTACCCGTCGGAGCGCAGTTCGTCTGTCGGCAGGAAACCGGCTCCGTAGCGATAGCACATTTCCCTTCCATACAAATTCTGCATAGGCAGCGTTACGGGAAGGGTCTGGAGCCAAGCTTGCGTCGCAACGTTGTCTTCTAAGTCGGCAAACAGCTCCGTCGTCCCAACCGTAATTTTGACGCGCCGCGGCATATCTCCTGCTGCAGCCGCTTCATGCCGCTGCCCCTGTCCTCTGCCTCCGTCGGCAGTGCTTTGTCCGCAGGCCCCCAAGACGGTTATACACAGACAAGCTAAGAGCAGCATTCCTATCCTTTTCATATGTTTCGTCTCCTTTACGGTGCGCCGTATACTTCCTTAGCCATATTAAAGGCCGCCCAGGCTTTGGGCCAGCCGGCGTAGAAGCCGAGCTGGGTGATAATTTCCGCCATTTCTTCCTGCGTCACGCCGTTTTGCTTAGCCCGCATCATATGGGATTTCAGTGAACTGTCGAGGACGCCGCTGCTGATAAGGGCCGTAATCGTGACGATACTCCTGTCGCGCAGAGGCAGGATATCGTTGCGCGACCATACTTCTCCGAACAGGATATCGTCGTTGTAGCGGGCAAATTCGGGAGCAAACTCTCCCAGCCTGTCGCGGCCCGCCGTTTGGACGATCTTCCGGGCCTGCCGCGGAGAAGCGTCCGCCGCCAAAGCCATCGGCGGTGCAGCCATTGTTCCCAACAACATAGCCGTCATGATGCCGGCAATCCATTTCTGTTTCATCGTATCTTCCTCCTATACACAGCTTATAAATCCTTCAATCCGATACTCTCGAGCCATTGATTCACGTCGTCGCCGCATTGCACGACGCGCCGGCCATTCACTTCAAAGCCCTTCCGGATAATTGAATCGGGGCACATCGTCTTCAAGGTATCCAGGCTGCGTCCTAATCCCCCGCCGCCATGGGTACAGAAGGGAACGAGCGTCTTGCCGGACAAATCGTACTGCGTCAGAAACGACTGGACTGCCGGCGGGATATCGCCGCCCCAGTTGGGATAGCCGACGAAGACGACGTCGTACTGATCCATATCGTCTACCTTTGAAGCGACGGCCGGACGAATATGGTTCTCCCGTTCGTACCGGAAACGGGATACCGTTTCCTCATACACATCGGAATATGGCACGGCCGGCACGATGCGGAACAATCGCCCGCCCGTCTCCGAAGCAATAACCTGCGCCAGCACTTCCGTATTGCCGGAACGGGAAAAATACGCAACCAACACGCGATGCCGCCCCAAGGCGCCGGGCGCGGCAGGCGCAGAAGCGCAGGTCCCCCAGCAGGCAAACAATCCCGTAGCGGCGGCAAAAACAGCCAGCGCGGCGATTCCTAATACGACCCATCGTTTCATCATGCATCTCCTCCTGCAAAAAAAAATATAGGCATCGTTTTGATACCTATATTGTAAAAGCCTGCCGGGCTCTTCGTCTAATGCTTATATTTTGTTTCTCTTCATGCCTGAAACACATGGACCAGGCTTCAGGCCTTTTGTCCCGACACATAGTCGTGGACAAAATCGAGGAATTTCGCTACGGTGATGCTGGCAGGAGCGTATTTTTTCCAGACTAAGACCGTACCGATTTCAATAGACGGATATAAATACCGCCGGCACACCTGCCTTTCATCCAAAAAGGGCCTGCCGCCGCCGATGCACAGGCTGTATCCCAGTCCTTTGCGCACCAATACGGATGCGTTCGTGCTCATATTGCATTTGGCTACAGGATGAATGCGAGAAAAATATTTGCCGAACCAGTTTTTCAATTCCTTATGGACGGCAGCCCGCCACGGAAAGATAATGTCCTTTCCCGCCAAATCTCTGGCTTCGATGTATGTTTTTTCTGCCAACGGATCGTCGGCCGGCAGCAGGACGGCCCACCGTTCTTTTACGGGCAGGCGGATATATTCGTACCGTTCCAAATCGGCCGGCTCGAAGAAAATACCGATATCAGCCAGGCCGTTTTCCAGCCGTTCTGCCGTATGCTCGGCGTTGGCTGCGTACAGCTCAAAGGTCACGGCAGGATGACGTTCCTTAAAGGCTTTAAACAGATCGGCCAGCAGCTGCACCGCTTCTATTTCACCGCAGCTCACGGACACGACGCCGTCTACACCGACATTGGCATCAGCCAATTCCCGGCTTCGTCTTGCCGACGAGAGCTACGATTTCCTCGGCCCGCCGCTTCAGCAGCAAGCCTTCTTCGGTCAGCTCTACGCGCCGCATAGGCCTCTTGAACAAGGGCGCGCCCGCTTCTTCTTCCAGCTGGTTCATCTGCCGGCTCAGTGTCGGCTGGGTAATATACAATTTCTCGGCGGCTCTCGTAATATTTCCCTCGTTGGCCACCACTAAAAAATACCGCAGCAATCGGATTTCCATACCTTCGTCCCCCTCGTCGACTCTATATCATTTCTATGTCTCTCTCTATTCTATTGTAAAGAAATTCGCCTTTCAGCACAATCTATTTTTATAAACCGGCATGTTCCTCCGCCGCAGCATGCTCTCCAAGCATGCTGCCCTTCTGATTTCAAGTATTAGACTTTTAAAAATTATTCCGTACAATGAAAAGTGAAACGGGCCCATTTACATCCTGATATGGAGGTGAGACTACATATGCCCATGTCTCGTCGCGATTTTTTAAAGCGGCTGGCCTTAACCGGCGGCGCTGTTGCCGCAGCCCCCTATGCAGGCGTGGCCGCTCATATTTCTCCAGCAAAACAACAGGCCGATCCGCTTCTGACAGGCATCTGCGATATTCACATTCACGCCGCTCCCGACGTCAAGCCGCGGCGCATCGGCGAACTGGACTTCGCCCGCCGCGCCAAAGCTGCCGGATACCGGGCCGTCATGTACAAAGCTAATGAATGGAGCAGCCACGACCGGGCTTATCTTATTGAACAGGCCGTTCCGGGCCTTTCTGTCTTCGGCGGGTTCTGCATGAATCCGACTCACGGCAGCCGGGTCAATCCCTATGCAGCCAGAATGGCCGTGCAGACGACGGGAAACCGCTGCCGCTGTATCTGGATGCCGACGCAGGCCGCCGTATACCAGCATGCTCAGGAACACCTGGCCGGCCCCGTCATCCCTGTGACGGATCCAAACGGTCACGTATTGCCGGAAGTAGCAGAAGTTATGGAGATTTGTGCTGAAGCAGATATTATGTTTGCGACTGGTCATTCTTCACCAGCAGAAAGCGTAGCCATGGCTCGCAAGGCCAAGGAAATTGGCTTGAAGAAATTTGTCGTCACCCATGCCAATTCCCGCATTTGGAAATTAACAGAGGCACAAATAGACGAAATCGCCGCGCTAGGCGGCTGGATAGAATACTGCTTCCTGCCCAACCTCTGCGGTCCCGGCACAGGCCTTCCCAATATTCCTAAAGCGACGGCAGAAGAATTTATCGCATATGTTTCGCTATGCCCGGAGCGATCTTTCGTCAGTACTGACCTGGGCCAAACGGGCATGCCCGATCCCTTAGACGGCATGAAGCAATGCATTCAAACCATGCAGTCTTACGGCATATCCCAACAAACAATCGACACGCTGACTAAACGAAATCCTGCCCATCTCGTAGGGCTATTGTAAGATCGAAAGGAGACTGTATGATGAAAAAAACGACTCATACGCCATCTGACAACGCCATAAGCCGCCGCAGCTTTTTGAAGCTGTCGGCCATTGCCAGTGCAGCCTTCGCCGTTTCGCCTGCCGCATCCCTTGTGTCGGCAGCGCCGGCGCCTAAAAACAGCGGAGCAGCCGCCGTAGACGGCACGCGCATTCTCGGCTCAGGCCGCTACCGGCTAAAGGTATCGCCACTGGGATTCGGCGTCATGGGCATGACCTTTAACCGCAGCGCCGCACCGCCCCACGCGATGCAGGTATCTCTCATCCGCGAAGCCGCCGAGCGGGGCGTAACCTTTTTCGACACGGCCATCCGCTACGGCCCGCTGAACAACGAACGTCTGACCGGCGAAGCCTTGAAGCCCTATCGGGACAAGGTGGTCATCGCCACGAAATTCGGCCATGAAATTATCGACGGCAAGGCTACGGGCCGGCAGGACAGCCGTCCGGAAACGGTAAAACGCTATTGCGACGAATCGCTGCGCCGACTCGGCGTCGACTGCATCGACCTCTTTTACCAACATCGCCTCGACCGGAACACGCCTATTGAAGAAACGGCCGGCGCAATTCAAGATTTAGTGCAGGCCGGCAAGGTTCGCTGCTGGGGATTATGCGAGGTCAGCCCCGACGTTATCCGCCGTGCGCACTCCGTCCAACCCTTAACGGCCATTCAAAGCGAATACCACCTCATGTTCCGCAGCGTCGAAGAAAACGGCGTTCTGGATACGTGCCGGGAGCTGGGAATCGGCTTTGTCCCTTACAGCCCCTTAAACCGCGGCTTCCTAGGCGGCGCTATTAACGAATACACCCAATTCGACCCGAATAATGACAATCGACAGACCTTGCCTCGCTTCGCGCCGGACGCCCTGCGGGCCAACACGCGCATCGTCAACGCGCTGCAGCAATTCGGCCGAACCCGCGGCATGACGTCGGCTCAAATCGCCCTGTCCTGGCTCCTGGCCAAGGAACCGTGGATCGTTCCCATCCCTGGTACGACGAAGATTTCTCATTTGGAAGAAAACCTCCGCGCCGCGGCCATGCCTCTTTCCGCCCAAGATATAACAGAACTCGAAATCATCTTAGCCGATATTCCTATAGTCGGAGACCGCTATCCTGAATCACAGCAGCGGCTCGTCGCACACTAAAGCCAATACAAAATGCCCCTGCCGTAAAGCCTTCGCTTTTATGGCAGGGGCATTTCTTATCTGTTTTCGTATTCCCGTTCTACACGCTGTTCCAGTATGGCCGCCTCGCGCTCGATGCGCTGAATGGCCTCGGTCATATTCCGCACGTACGCCTCGTCTGTAATAGACTGCAAATTGACGCGAACGCTGTAAAAAGCCGACCGCATAGCGGAGCGGGCATTCATGGCAGCAATGGCGCCGTCTGTAATGACCCATTTATTGCCGTAGCGCACGGTCTGTTCCGCCAGCTGCACGAGGACGAAAATATCCTTTCCCAGAGAAAAGGGAATTTCCGCCGCTTCCTTGAACGCCTGCTGCACAATGTCCTTCCGATTGGGCGTATCCTTAGGCAGCCGTACGGCGCGGATCACGCCGTCAAAGGCCTCCGCATCTTCGGCAATACCGGCCAGATAGCGGGCACGCAGAGCCTGCGCTTTTTCCTTGATGGACTCCATCAGCCTGGCAACGTCTTCATATCCTTTCTTACCAAGAGTCAGATTTGCTACCATTTCGACGAGAGCCGCCGCCGAGGCTGCCGTCATGGCCGCAATGCCGCCGCCGCCGGGAACGGGTTCTTTGGAGGCCGTCGCTTCCAGCAGGGCGTCAAGGGGCATGGACTGGAACCGGCTGAAATCGGGCTTAGAACAATCCTGTGATAACGCCATTTTCATCGATATCCATTCTGTTGGCAGCGGGAACCTTCGGCAAGCCCGGCATCGTCATAATGTCGCCGGTCTGGCAGACGATAAAGCCTGCGCCGGTGCAGACGCGCACGTCCTTAACCGTAACGGTGAAGTCCTTCGGCGCACCGAGGAGAGCCGGGTCGTCGGACAAGGAATACTGCGTTTTCGCTACGCAGAGAGGCATCTTGTCGAGGCCGAATTTTTCCAGCTCGGCAACCTGTTTCTGCGCTTTGCTTTCAAAGACGACGCCTGCGCCGCCGTAAATCTTTTTGACGATCGTTTCCATCTTCTGAGCAATGGTGTCGTTTACGTCGTACAGCGGCTTGTACGGCGTCTGAGGCTGGGCGATGAGCTTCAGTACCTTTTCTCCCAATTCTACGCCGCCCTTACCGCCTTCGGCCCAGCAGTTATTGAGGGCTGCTTCGACGCCGTAATCAGCGCAGAGCTGGCGGAGCGTCGCGATTTCCGCGTCCGTATCCGTAGCAAATTTATTGATGCCGACGACGACAGGAACGTCGTAGGTACGCATATTTTCCACGTGCTTGGCCAAATTGGCGAAGCCCTTCTTCAAGGCTTCGATATTTTCTTCCTGCAAGTTCTTCTTGTCTACGCCGCCGTGCATTTTAAGAGCCCGAACCGTTGCGACGACGACGACGGCATTCGGTTTGATGCCGGCAAAACGGCACTTGATGTCCATGAATTTTTCCGCGCCGAGGTCTGCGCCGAAACCGGCTTCCGTAACGGCAATATCGCCCATCTTGAGAGCCAGCTTCGTAGCGACGACGGAGTTGCAGCCGTGAGCGATGTTGGCAAAGGGGCCGCCATGTACGAGGGCCGGCGTGTGCTCGATTGTCTGGACGAGGTTCGGCTTGATGGCGTCCTTCATGAGGATTGCCATAGCACCTTCGACGCCGAGCTGGCGGGCCGTCACGAGATTGCCGTCCAAGTCATAGGCTACGGTGATATCGCCCATGCGCTTCTTCAGGTCCATGAGGTCGCTGGCCAGGCACAACGCCGCCATGATTTCCGAGGCGACGGTAATCATAAAATGGTCTTCCCGCGGGAACCCGCAGACCTTGCCGCCCATGCCGACGACGATGTTGCGCAGGGCCCGGTCGTTCATGTCCATGACGCGCTTCCAGATGACGCGGCGCACGTCGATGCGCAGGGCGTTGCCCTGATGAACGTGGTTATCGATAGCAGCGGCCAGAAGATTGTTGGCCGCCGTAATAGCGTGCATGTCGCCTGTAAAATGGAGGTTAATATCTTCCATCGGCAGTACCTGCGAGTAACCGCCGCCGGCAGCGCCGCCTTTAATACCGAATACGGGGCCGAGGGACGGCTCGCGCAGGGCGACGACAGCTTTATGACCCATGTAGTTCAGCGCCTGGGCGAGGCCGATCGTCGTCAGCGTCTTGCCTTCGCCGGCCGGCGTCGGCGTAATAGCCGTGACGAGGACGAGCTTGCCGTCTTCGTTTTTCGAAAGGCGCTTAATAGCGTCAAAGGAAATCTTTGCCTTATATTTACCATATAATTCCAAATCATCGTCAGTTAATCCGACTTTTTCCGCAATCTTTACGATCGGCTCCAGCGTGGTCTGCTGTGCAATTTCAATATCGCTTAATACCTGTGCCATGATTTGCGTCACTCCTGTCCGTAGCATAAAAAAATACCGACACTTCTGGAAAGGTTGCCCAGACGGTCGGCTTCGCGTCAATCATGCTCCCCGTGGTTGATTCCACTTCCGTCAGTCACATGATTATGGATTTATTATACAAGAATTCTCCGTATACTGTCAATGACATTTGCCCCTTCAGACAGTGTCAAGTTGTTGTGGGTATATATTTGACAGAAACATCTTGGCATGTAAATCCAGCCTTTTAGTATCTAATGTATATGGTGATATCCACTGTTTTGGATATCTTTCATCCATCTTCCGTGTAATGCGCCTTCGCTCCCCGGCATACGGCAGCTGTGCTCTGCATCATACACGCAGTACGGCAGCCGCCGGCGTCGGCATTGCCTCGTCAATTCCTGTTCATTCAGGTCTGGTACTGTATCGGAGGGTTTCTTCGTCAGGCAATCTAAGGCATAGCGCCACACGTCGCCGCCGTTTTCTGCCAGCGTCCGCAATCGGGCAATCCGTTCCGCCCCGTCTTTGCTCCAGCCCATTCCACGTGAGCTCAGCCGGGCCGACAGGATATGACTAACATGCCCTTCCGTACTGCTGGCGAATGTCTCCCGGTTCTGCAGCCAGTCCCGAATCCCTTCCCAATGGTTCAGGATATATTGTTGACCTTTGCGAATCGCCTTTCTCCGATACGGACGGTGTCGTATCTTCTGTTCAGCTTCCCGGCAGAATTGTTCCCGGTCATTGGCCAGCAAGGCGTCATACAGAGGTTGGAGCGTTTTCGTCCCCGCTATCTGCCGCAAGTATTTGACAACATGAAATCCGTCCATGACGCATCGGCTTTTTTCCAGGTACGCCGTCGCGCTCTGTATCCACGCCGCCCCGTCTCCCAGAATCGTAATCTCCGGGCTGCCGTATACGGTTTGGATATACTCTTTGATTTCGTCCCAAGGCATCCCATATCCCGTGAATACTCGCTTTGCAGTCAGTGTTCTCCGGGTTCTCCCCTCCGGTACTTTCCCTTCATATACATAGGCCAGCCGCAGCTGCCGGTTGTTTCCCTGCTGCATCGCCACATGGTCTTCGTCGGCTTCGATGAACAGTTCGGATACCTTCGGCCTCCGCTCCGGCAGGGGAGCCGCTGTATTCGGGATCGTCCCCAACCGGCATAAGACGTTCCGCACGCTCTGTTTGCTTACCGGGACCGGAGTGGATACTTGGGCTGCTTTCGCATAACTCATATCCTTGGCATGGTCTGCCATCCGGGCCTGACAGGAAGCCTCGATCCGGCTGTACGCCGGCAGCTGGCACCATTCGTCCAGCAGATAGGTGTAGCGGCCCGTGTCTTTCTGTCGGTAATACCGGCGGTGAAAGGTGATTTCTCCAAACGTGGTTACCAAGGTACGCGGACGGGCTGTTTCTTTGATCTGATAGGTACGCTGCGGCTTCACCGTTTCATAGATGGCTTCATCGGCCTGTTCTAACATTGCCGACAACACCTCCCGCCCCAGGTTCTGCACAAACTCTTGTACAGCCAGCGTCACGTCGGTCAGGGACGCCTGGCCCGTTACTAACGATTCCATGTTTGTATTAAAAAAGTCTGTACTGAGAGAAAGAATCTGTTGTATAATGTTCATGAGAAGGACTCCTTTGCGTGAGATTGTGGTGATTTCATTATACCAAAGAAGTTCCTTCTCTTTTTATATGTTCTTCACTTTTGTGCAGTAAAGTTTTCCCACAATTATTTTACACTAACGCCCCTTCACCCTTGGATGCAGCTTAGCGCCGCAAAAATCCAAAAGGGAAAGTTACTTGATGCAGTATCGGCTAGAATTCTATTAAAGAAGCCGGCTCGCAGAGAACCGGCTTATATGCAACACTATGTATGATTATATGTCGATTTCCTGCATGTCACCGAAGGATACGGGGCCGCCGATAAAAATGCTGCACAGCTCTTTGTCTTCGCCTTCTACGGCCGCGGCAATGGCAATTGCGCCGCCGGGCTGCTGAATCGTACAGGACACGTCCTTTTTTCCTACGCAGGCCAAGGCCGCCGCTACAGCTGCCGAGCCGGAGCCGCAGCTCTGTTCCCAATACAGCGTATCCGTCGCCGTCACGTATACGGCCGGGACCATATGCAGATGGGCCGGATCAAAAAGGACGAGGCCGAATGCGTCCAGCTGTTCGTCCGACGCATAGTCCTGCAAGGCCGTCCAAAACATGTCTTTATATTCCATTTCCGCTTCGGAGGCAAAGTGGACGAAATGAACGATGCCCGGCAGCTCGACGCGGAAAAAGCGGCTCGGCATGCCGCCTACGTCGAGGAGAACTGCTTCGACAGACAGGGGCAGGGGCATTTCGATATAGGCGTCGTAGACTCCGTCGGAACGCTTTTTGGCCTGGGCCTGGAGGAGGCCTTCACACCCCGAACAGGACACGGCATATTCGCCGCTATCCCTGCCGGCGAGCTGCAAGGCATAGGCTGCGGCAGAGCGGGACGCGTTGCCGCAGAATTCGCCGCCCATCATGTCGACGCGCAGCGGCTGGCCTTCCGCCATGGATAAATAAGCGACCTGTTCGGCGTCGATACCCTTGTCTTTCAGGAGCTTTGCCGCCAAGGAGCTGCGCTGTTCCGGCGCGACGTCGCTCAGCACGAATAGGGTCGTATTGCCGCTGGGATCTGCTTTTACATATTGCAGTTTCACGTTGCTCAACTTCCTTTCTATCTGATAAAAAAGGTACCGGCCATGCCGATACCTTTTTCTGTAATGCGACTTTTATTTCTTGACGAGTTCTTCTTCTACCTGAATGTGAAGCTCGTGAAGTTGTTTTTTCGTAACTTCCGACGGCGCTTCGCTCATGGGGTCGATAGCGTTCTGCGTCTTCGGGAAGGCGATGACGTCGCGGATGGACTTGCGTTTGAGCATGAGCATGATCATGCGGTCCAGGCCGAAGGCCAGGCCTCCGTGAGGAGGAGCGCCGTATTCGAAGGCCCGGAGCAGGAAGCCGAATTTCTGTTCCGCTTCTTCCGGCGTAAGGCCAATGGCCTTAAATACGCGCTGCTGCAAATCAGGCTGGTAAATACGGAGGGAGCCGCCGCCCAGTTCGACGCCGTTAAGAACGAGGTCGTACGCCTTGGCATAGACGTGGGCCGGGTCGGTTTCCAATTTATCCAAATCTTCGTCGCGGATAGCCGTGAACGGATGATGCATGGCGACGTAGCGTTTTTCTTCTTCGCTGTATTCGAACATGGGGAAATCGACGACCCAGGTGAAGGCAAATTTGCTTTCGTCGATCATGTTCATGCGGCGGGCCATTTCCTTACGCAGTTCGCCGAGAGCTGCCGCGACGACGGCCGGCTTGTCGGCAATCATGAGGACCAGGTCGCCCGTTTCGCTGCCGCACTTTTCGCCGATAGCTTTGAGCGTGTCTTCGCCGAGGAATTTCTTGACCTGCGATTTCAGCGTGCCGTCTTCCATGAAGCAGATCCATGCCAGGCCCTTTGCGCCGTAGCGGGATACGTATTCGACGAGGTTGTCCAGTTCGCGGCGCGGAATGCCGGCATCGCCTTTGACGTTGATGGCCTTGACCTGGCCGCCGTTGTCGACGACGGAACGGAATACCTTGAATTCCGTATCGCGGACGAGATCCGTAATATCGGTAAATTTCATGTCGAAGCGCAGGTCCGGCTTATCGGAGCCGTAGTTTTCCATGGCGTAGTCCCAGGTCATGCGGTGAATCGGCAGCTCTACGTCGTGGCCCAGCGTTTCCTTGAAGATATAGTGAACCATTTCTTCGACGAGCGTCAAGATTTCTTCCTGATCCATGAAGGACATTTCCATGTCCAGCTGAGTGAATTCAGGCTGGCGGTCGGCGCGCAGGTCTTCATCGCGGAAGCAGCGGGCAATCTGATAGTAGCGGTCCATGCCGGAAATCATGAGCAGCTGCTTGAAAATCTGCGGAGACTGGGGCAATGCATAGAACTTGCCTTCGTTGACGCGGCTCGGTACGAGGTAGTCGCGGGCGCCTTCCGGCGTGCTCTTGCACAGCTCCGGCGTTTCAATATCGATGAAGCCGTGTTCGTTCAGGAACGTGCGCATAGCGTGTTTTACTTTATGGCGCATGATGAGGTTGTTCTGCATTTCCGGACGGCGCAGGTCGAGATACCGATATTTCAAGCGGATCTTTTCGTCGACGTCGATGTTGTCTTCAATGTAGAACGGCGGCGTCTTGGACGAGTTGAGAATACGCAGCTCTTCGCAGCGGATTTCAATCGTGCCGGTCTTCATCTTCGGGTTTACCGTATCCTTATCGCGCATGCGCACGATGCCGCGGACGGCCAGAACGTATTCCGTACGGACCTGTTCGGCCTTTTTAAAGGAAACTTCTTCGTAATCCGGCGAGGCTACGACCTGTACGATGCCCGTACGGTCGCGGAGGTCGATGAAAATCAATCCGCCGTGGTCGCGGCGGCGTTCAACCCAGCCGCACAGAATTACTTCTTTGCCATTGTCCGCTTCGCTGACTTCTGCGCAATATTGCGAGCGGTGCAAACCTTCCATTGTATCCATGAATGAATCATCCCTTCTTATGTGTTTCCATATATGCAACAATTCCGTCGATCGGAACGCTGACTTGCTCTTTCGTAGCCATATCGCGGACCTGAGCCTGGCCGGCGGCCAGCTCTTCTTCGCCGATAATGACTGTATAATCGGCTTCCAGGCGGTTGGCCGATTTCATCTGCCCCTTCATGCTGCGGCCCATCGTGTCGATTTCGGCATATATACCCTTAGCCCGGAGCTGCTGCTGGAGGCTGAAGGCTTCCGTCTTGGCCGCGTCGCCGAGAGCTACAATGAATACGGGCCGCTTCTTTTCCACCGGCGGCAGCAGGCCTTGTTCCTTCAAGGTCAGAAGCAGCCGTTCCATGCCGATGGCAAAGCCGATGCCCGGCGTCGCCGGACCGCCCACTTCTTCGATGAGGCCGTCATAGCGGCCGCCGCCGCAGACCGTGCTCTGAGCCCCTAAGGGAGCGTACATGATCTCAAAGGCCGTATTCGTATAATAATCCAAGCCGCGGACAAGGCGCGGGTCCAGTTCGAAAGGAATACCGATCTTCGTCAGGTATTCCTGAACCTTCGCAAAGTGTTCCTTGCAGTCGTCACAGAGGTTGTCCGTCAGTTCGGGAACGCCGACGGCGGCCTGCTTGCAGCCTTCTTCCTTGCAGTCGAGGACGCGCAGGGGGTTCTTTTCCAAGCGAGCCTTGCAGTCGTCACAGAGCTGATCCTTTTTATCGGCGAAGAAATCGAGAAGCTTCTGCCGGTAAATGGGACGGCATTTCGGGCAGCCGACGGAATTGAGATGAAGGACTAAATCGTTCAGTCCCAATTCACGGAACAGCTGAAAGGCCATCGCAATGATTTCCGCATCGACGGCCGGGTCCTTCGAGCCGATTTCTTCAATGCCGAACTGATTAAACTGGCGGTACCGGCCGGCCTGGGGACGATCGTGACGGAACATCGGTCCCATGTAATAGAACTTATGAACCTTCGGGTCGCCGTATAATTTATGCTCCAAATACGCGCGGACGACGGACGCCGTGTTTTCAGGGCGCAAGGTCATGCTGCGGCCGCCGCGGTCATTGAAGGTGTACATTTCTTTCGTAACGACGTCGGTCGTCTCACCGATGCCGCGCAAAAACAATTCGGTACTTTCAAACAAAGGGGTACGAATTTCGCCGAACCCGTAAAGCGAACAGATCTGACGGATTTTTTGCTCTAAAATCTGCCAATCTGCCGTTTGTTCCGGCAAGAAATCCTGCGTACCTCTGGGTGCGGTAATTGCCATTACAAATCCTCTCCTCCATATATGATAGCACACAAACGGCGGCGCTGCCTCATGTTTTCCGGCAGAGCCTCTATATATCTGTCTATGTCCTTAGGCATGTACAGTTTTTCCAGACTGTGGCCATCGCTGCGGACAAATTTCGTCGCTCCCCCCGGCCCGGCAGCCAGGACAGTTCCCCGTTCTTCCATCATTTCGATGTTGTAGGGACTGATCGCTCCCGGCAAGGCATAGCCGACGTTGGCGAAGCTGGCGGCCATATAGGTCTGCCGATACATATAATACGGCCCGTAGCCGCCTTCCTGCAGCGTTTGCCGGCACACGTCCAGCATAGCGCCTACGTCTTCAGCTGACGGGATATCCTCCCGCAGAGGGTGATGAAATAAAGGCGCCCGTTTTTTTAATGCTAACGTATGAATTGTAACATTTTCTGGGTGCAGTTGGCAAACAATTTCCATATTTTCCCGCATATCCTCTGCGGTTTGGCCGGGAAGACCGGCAATAAAGTCCATATTGATGACGGGAAAGGCCATTTGTCTGCATCGCTCGTACATGCGATATATATCTTCTGTCGTGTGCCGCCGTCCGATGGCGTCGAGAAGGCGCTGCTGCATCGTCTGGGGATTGACGCTGATACGGGTTACGCCGCTGCGGCGCAGCAGAGCCAGTACGTCTTCCGACGCCGTATCGGGCCGCCCCGCTTCGACAGTCCACTCTTCCGCGCCGGCAAAGACGGAGCTCATGGCCGTCATCAGACGCTGCAGTATCGGCAGGGGAAGGCACGTCGGCGTGCCGCCGCCTACGTAAGCCGAGCGGATGCGCAAGCCGTACTGCCGGCACAGGCGGCCCATGTCTTCTATATCGGCGACGATGGCGTCGGCAAAATCCTGAAGCACGCCATCATTCTCTTCTCCGATAAGACGCGAAGGAAAGGAACAGTACACGCAGTGGCTGGGACAGTAGGGAATGCCGACATATACGGAAATATCCTTCTTGCCGCCCGTCACATAGGGCCGCTGCACAGCTGCCACCTGGACGAGAAACTTCGCCGTTTCTTCCGTCACCTCATACCGGCTGCACAGATGACGCCGGGCTTCTTCCTCATCCATCCCTTCGTCAAACAGGCGATGGACTAGCTTGGTAGGCCGCACGCCGATGAGAGTTCCCCACGGGCTCTTGGGCTTGCCGCTGAACTGTTCGTGCCAATGCAGGAGGCAGTCCTTGATATGGGCCCGCTCCTCTCCCGAACGGGACAGCCAAGATTCCGACCGCCAGGCGCCGTCGCCGCCGAAGGCGCAGGACAAACGGAGACGGCCGTCCCGTTCTTCCAGGACGACCGCTGCGCCTATATTGCGGCATTCGCGGCCGCCGACATAGCCCAAAGAGGCCATGACCTGGCCGACGAGGGAATGATATCGTTCGGGGCCGCTGTAGCTGTAGGTCTGAAGGTCCGGCGTATTATTCATGTTCGCCTTGTTCAGCCTCCCGTTTCTTTTCACATTCTTCACAATATCCGTATACCTTGAGCTGATGATCTACCGTATGGAAATGGAGCCGCTTCTGCAAAATAGATTCCAGCGTTTCCAGCAGGTCGTCCTGACATTCCCACACCTTGCCGCAGCCCATGCAGATCAGGTGATGATGGAAATGACCTTCATTGTCGCGGTCGTTCAATTCGTAGCGGCTGCAGCCGTCGTCGAAATCGAGCTTTTTCAGAAGGTCCATTTCCGTGAACAGGTCGAGCGTCCGATATACCGTAGCCAAGCCGATGTCCGGAGACATTTTCTTTACGATTTCAAAGACTTCTTCGGCGTTCATGTGACGGATATCGCTTTCAACAAAGGCCCGCAGGATGACCTGCCGCTGCGACGTCATCTTGCATTTCTTATCCTTTATCTTGTCTTTCATGCGCTTCATCATGATGTTCATGATTTCTTCTTTACTGGTGTTGTTAGTTTCCATATGTATTCATCGCCTTTTCTTTATACGTATTGTAAAACCACAAATGCTTGCACAAAATCTGCAGGACCGCCGTTACGGGTACAGTCAGTATCATGCCGGCCACGCCGAACAGCGTGCCGCCGATGAGCAGCGCGATGACGATGACGACGGGATGGAGGCTGATAACCGCTCCCATAACCTGCGGCATGATGAGGTGGCTGTCTATCTGCTGGATAATGACGTAGAATACGAGGACCTTAACCGATAAGGTCAGGTCGACAGTCGCTCCCAGCAGGATAGCCGGTATGGCTCCCACGATAGGTCCGACGATAGGAACCCATTCTGTAATGGCTGCAATCAGGCCGATGACCATGGGATAGGGAACGCCCATAGCCCACATGCCGAGAAAGGTCAGCGTGGCGATAATGCAGCTCATCAGCAGCTGGCCGCGTATGTAGCGGCTCAGCACCGTGTGTATTTCCTCAAACACCACTGCCAGCTGAGGACGGTAGTGCTCCGGATAAATATTGACAAAGGACCGTACCATGCGGCCGCCGTCCTTCATGAAGTAAAACGTAATGAAGGGGACGACGAAAAATTCCACAACCGTGCCGGCTATGACGAAGACGGAACGGATGAGATTAGTCACGCCTTCTACGCCGTAATTGCCGACCTTGACGAAGGCATCGTTGATGATGACCTTGATCTGCTCGGGTATGTAAAACTGCGTCTGCTCGTTTTCCAGCTGATTGACCAGCGCCGCCGTCTGGGCCACCAGGTTGTTGAAATTAGCCGCCAGTAAATTCATCTGATACAGCAGCGGCTTGAGGATGACGTTTGTCAGGCCGGTCATGACCAGGATAAACGTAAAAAACGAAAGGAGTATGGCTATGTCCGCCGGCAGGCGCCGATTCGTCAGCCTGTAGCACAGGCGCATAAATAGATTCCGCATCGGCATCAGGATAAACGTCAGGATCAGCGATATGACGACGGGCCAGTAGATGGAATGGACCAGCAGGAACAGCGCGCCGGCGAGAACCGTCAGCGTGACGCGCAGCCAAAACTGGGATTCCTTGTACATAGACATGGTTTACCAGCCTCCGTATAGGAAGGGGTTGCCCCGCCGTTCTTCCCCGATGGTCGATTCCGGCCCGTGTCCCGGCAGGACGACCGTATCGTCAGGCAGGCCCATGAGCTTGTCGTTGATGCTGCTGATGAGCGTGCGGGACGAGCCGCCGTATAAATCCGTACGGCCTACGGAGTAGCGGAACAAGGTATCTCCGGAAAAGACGACGCCTTCGCCGTACAGGCACAGGCCGCCCGGCGTGTGGCCCGGCGTTTCAATGACCGTAAAGGACAGGTTGCCCAAGGTAATCGTATCGCCTTCATGGGCAATGTAGTCGGGCGACGTGCATTCGATGGGATGGCCCATGAACAGGGACAGGTTGTTTCTGGAATTGCTGATCAAATCCTTATCACCTTCGCCGACGTATACGGGGACGTTTTTACGATTCCGCAATTCCTGCAGAGCCCCGATGTGGTCGGCATGGCCGTGGGTCTGAAATATAAATTTTAAATGGAGCTGGTGATCTTCCAGAGCCTGGTTAATTTTGTCGTAATCCCAGGCCGGATCGATAACCATTGCGTCTTTCGTCTCGCTGTCGTATACGATGTAGCAGTTCGTCATAACGGGCCCCAACATCATTGTCATATATTTCATGCTCATACAAGTGTCCTCCTAAAATAATTTTTTGCTGTCTACGAGGATCGTAACCGGGCCGTGATTTTCCAGTGAAACGACCATTTCCGTCCGAAACCGGCCCGTAGCCGTACGGATGCCCATGGCGCTGACGGCGGAGACGAACTTCTCATACAGCGCTTCAGCCAGTTCCGGCGGCGCTGCTTCAGTAAAGCTGGGCCGCCGGCCATGGCGGACGTCGCCGCACAGCGTAAACTGCGATACGACGAGCATGTCGCCGCCGATATCGACGAGAGACCGGTTCATCTTTCCCTTGTCATCTTCAAAAATACGCAGGTTGGCAATCTTTTCCGCCATGTACAGCGCGTCCTTTTCGTCGTCGTCCTGGGCCACGCCCAGGAGAACCGTCAGGCCCAGGCCTGCGCGGCCCGTTTCCACGCCTTCCGACGTCACGGACGACGTCAGCGTTCTCTGCACTACTGCTCTCATTGCTGTCCTCCTGTATAGCGCTGTACGAGGTATACGTCCTTCAAGCGCCGGATTTTTGTCGTAACGAATTCAAACTGAGCCAAATCCTTGATGCTGATGCTCATGTGAATCGTAACGCTCTTCGTGTCATTGACTTTCGCATTGACAGACAGGACGGAAATTTTCATTTCCGCCAGGGCCGCCATGATTTCCGCCATGATGCCCGTGCGGTCGTAGGCGACGATTTCCATGCTGACTTCAAAGTTTTCGTTGCTGCCGTATTCCCATTCTACGTCGATGAGGCGGTCGATGTCGTTCTGATTGTTGCTGATATTAGGACAGTCAGCCCGGTGAACCGAAACGCCGCGGCCCCTCGTAATAAAGCCGATGATCGGGTCGCCCGGCACAGGGCTGCAGCACTTGGCCAGCCGCACGAGAAGGCCCGGCTCGCCCTTGACCAGCACGCCCGTGCCGTTGGATTTGACGGGCTTCTTCGGCTTGAGCTTTTCTATCATAGACAGGCTGCTCTTTTCTTCCTGCTTCTGCAGTTCCTTCTTGTGCAGCTCCAGCAGCTTGATGAGGACCGTATTGACGGCGAATCCGCCGTAGCCTACGGCGGCGACGAGATCGTCTTCCGAGCCGGCGTTCATCTGCTTGGCAACCCGGGCCAGCCGGCCGGCCGTATTGATGGCCTTCCAGTCGTGGCCTAAGCGCTTGCATTCCCGTTCCAGCGCTTCGGCGCCTTTCAGGATATTGTCTTCTCTATTTTCCTTCTTAAACCAGTTGCGGATTTTCGAGCGGCTTTCGGAGCTGCCGACGATTTTCAGCCAGTCTAAGCTGGGCTTTCCGACCTTAGACGTGATGATTTCTACGATATCGCCGTTTTTCAGCGCATAATCCAGAGGCACGATCTTGCCGTTTACCTTAGCGCCGACGCAGCGATGGCCTACGTCCGTATGGATGCGGTAGGCAAAGTCGATGGGAATAGCCCCCTGAGGCAGGTCGATGACGTCGCCCCGCGGCGTAAAGACAAAGACCTCGTCGGAGAAGGCGTCGAGCTTGAGGGCGTTGACGAATTCCTGGGGATTGCTCGTATCCTGCCATTCGAGGAGGTTGCGGAGCCAGCCCATCTTTTCGTCGAATTCGTTCTTGCCGGCGTTGGCGTTGCCTTCCTTATACCGCCAGTGGGCCGCGACGCCGTACTCGGCGATGTGATGCATTTCCCAGGTCCGAATCTGGATTTCTACAGGCTGCCCTCTCGTGCCGATGACCGTCGTATGCAGGGACTGGTAGTTGTTCGGCTTCGGCATGGCAATGTAGTCCTTGAAGCGGTACGGCAGGGGCTTCCACAGGCTGTGGACGATCCCCAGGACGCCGTAGCAGTCCTGAACGGAATCGACGATGACCCGGATAGCAAACAAGTCGTATACCTGGCTGAGATCGCGGTTATCTTTTTTCATCTTTTTATAAATGCTGTAAAAATGCTTCGGCCGGCCGTTGATCTCGCACTGGATATGGGCGTCCTCCAGGGCTTTGCGCAGTACGTCGATCGCTTCGTTGATGATTTCTTCACGGACATGCCGCTTTTGCTTCATCTGGTCTACCAGGTCGTAGTATTTATCGGGCTCCAAATAGCGGAAGGACAAGTCTTCCAATTCCCACTTGATATTGAAAATACCGAGGCGATGAGCCAAGGGCGCAAAGATTTCCAGCGTCTCCTGGGCGATACGCTTCTGCTTGTCGCTGCGCATGTACCGCAGGGTCCGCATGTTGTGCAGGCGGTCGGCCAGCTTGATGACGACGACCCGCACGTCTTTGGCCATGGCCAGGAACATCTTGCGCATGCTGTTGAGCTGCTGGTCTTCCTTGGTCCGGTAATTGAGACGGCTCAATTTCGTAACGCCGTCGACGAGGAAGGCCACTTCCTTGCCGAAAAGATTTTTCAAATCGTCCAGCGTATAGTCCGTATCTTCGACGACATCGTGCAGAAGAGACGCCGTAATGGTCCGTGTGTCGATTTTCATATCCGCCAAAATCTGGGCCACGGCCAGCGGATGGAGGATATAGGGCTCGCCGCTGGCCCGGTGCTGTTCCTTATGGGCTTCGTAAGCCAAGGCATAGGCCTTCTTTACGTCGTCGCAGCCGGCGTCGGGAAGATAGCTGTGAATCGTATCGATTAAATGTTGAAACGCTTTATCCGGCTCGGTAAAGGCCGTTGCTGCATCTTTATGTTCCATACAAATTCCCCCTTAGGTCTTACTGTATTTCTGATATGTCGGCGACATATGCAGGCACATTTTCCCGGAGAGGACGGGAAAATAATAAGACGGGCCGTCTACGTCGCTTCGTATTTTTAAAACGCCTATTTCCTTCAGCACGAGGATCGCCGCATAAATGGCATGAGCTTCATACCGGTCGCCTTCAGCCGCCAAGGCGCGCTGCTGCACCTGCCATACGGGCATCCCCCATTCAGGAATGCATTTTTTCAAGGCCAAATATATATCTATCATAACTGTCCGGTCTAAATGGACAGGAATATCAGGGCCGCGCAGGTCCTGCACGACGAGCTGCGGCGACGCCACGCCGTTGAACTCGTTGCGTTCCAGCTGAAAGGCCACGTCGATGCAGTCGCCTTCCATGATTTCGTCGCAGGCCTCTGCCATAGACCATCCCACGCCGGATATCCGCGTATGCTTGCCGCTGCGCAGGACCAGGCGCAGGTGTTTTTTATCCCTGCCGATAGGCCGGGCTTCGTCGACCGTACAGCCTTGCAGGGAAAAGACGGGACGGCTGTTGCCCATGCCGTAGGGCTCCAGCTGGCTCAGCTCGCCGACCAGAGACAGGGTAATATCGTCGGGCCGGAGCTCGCCGTCCACGGCCAGCTGCGGAATATAGTCTTCTTCCTTCATATGAGCCGCCGCATATTCTATCAAGCGCTGGCGGAAGTCCTCAATGCGGTCGGCCTGTATGGAAAATCCAGCTGCCATGGGATGGCCGCCGTATTGAATCAGCAAGTCGTCGGCATACTGCAGCGCTTCGTACATATTAAAACCGGCAATGCTCCGGCATGAGCCCTTGCCGACGTCGTCGTGAACGCTGATGACCAGCGACGGCCGGTAATACTCTTCTACCAGCCGTGACGCTGCGATGCCGATAACGCCGGCATGCCAGTCCTGCCCGTAGGCGACGAGCACGCCGTCATCCCTTCTCTTCTCCGCTTCAATCTGCCGCACCGCTTGCCTGGCGATGTCGTGCTCTATATCTTGCCGTTCCTTGTTCAGCTCGTTCAGCTCTTCAGCAATGCGGCCAGCCTTCTCCTCGTCGGTTTCCAGCAAAAGGCGCACGCCCTTTTCAGCGTGGCTGATGCGGCCGGCAGCGTTGAGGCGCGGCGCCGCCGTAAAGGCGATGCGGCCGGCGCTGATTGAATCCGGTGTCAGGCCCGATACGGCCAGCAGCGCCTGAAGGCCCGTATTATAGCCTTCTTTCATCCGCTGCAGTCCGTCGCGAACGATGATGCGGTTTTCCCCCGTCAAGGGAACTAAATCGGCGATAGTCCCTAAGGCGGCGATTTCCGTATACCCGGCCAGGGCCTCGCCGCACAGGCGGAGCCACAAGGCCTGGCACAGCTTGTAAGCCACGCCGGCGCCGGCCAGCTCCTTAAACGGATAGGCGCAGCCTTCCTGCTTGGGATTCAGCACGGCGTAGGCCGGCGGTATGTCTGCCGGCGGCTCGTGGTGATCCGTCACGATGATATCCATGTCGCCGCGGAAGGAATCGACAATATCGTAGGAGGAAATACCGCAGTCCACCGTAATCAGCACATTCGTATGCTCGTCCTTCAAATGCTGTACGGCATCCCGGTTGAGGCCGTACCCTTCGCTCTGCCGTTCCGGTATATAAAAAGAGGGCTCGGCGCCCAAATCCGACAAGACCCAATACAGAAGCGACGTAGCCGTAATGCCGTCTACGTCATAATCTCCGTAAATGATAATCTTCTCTTTCCCTTCTATAGCCCGGCAGATGCGCTGCACCGCCTTTTCCATCCCTTTCATCAAAAAAGGGTCGCAGCTCTGTTCCAGCGAATCATAGAGAAAATGGCGCCCACATTCTGCCGAGGTGATACCTCTATGTACCAGAAGCTGCGCCAGTATAGGTGATATATGGAGTTGTTCAGACAATGAGCGCGCGCAGCCTTCGTCTGCCGGAATGACGCGCCATCTTTTTTTCATGACATCACAACGCATTCTCATAAATAATCACTATCAATAATCATATCCTTATTCTACCACGTTATATTCTCAAAATAAAGACATTGATGAAAAAAACTGTTATTTTCATGAAAAAAAAACTGCCGCACCATATGGTGCAGCAGTTTTCTTTATACGTACGCTATGCAGCGTTCAGACATTGCAGATTAAGCTTCAAAACCCTTCTGGAAACGTACATAGGTTTCGCGGCGGTTCTTAGCGTCGGCTTCTGTCTTCGCATACAATTCAGCAGCTTTTTCGGGGAGTGCCTTCTGGAGAGAAGCATAACGAACTTCGCCCTGGAGGAATTCCTGGAATTTGCTGTAATCCGGTTCTTTGGAGTCGAGGCTGAACGGATTCTTGCCTTCTTCTTTGAGAGCCGGGTTGTAGCGGAACAGATCCCAGTAACCGCATTCGACAGCGAGTTTTTCTTCTGTCTGGCTCTTGCTCATGCCCTTGCGGATGCCGTGGTTGATGCAAGGAGCGTAGCAGATGACGAGGGACGGGCCATGGTAAGCTTCAGCTTCTTTCAGAGCTTTGATGAGCTGGTTCTTGTCGGCGCCCATAGCTACCTGAGCTACGTATACATAGCCGTAGGAAATAGCCATCATGCCGAGGTCCTTCTTCTTCGTGCGTTTGCCAGCAGCAGCGAACTGTGCGATAGCAGCTGTCGGAGTAGCCTTGGAGGACTGGCCGCCCGTGTTGGAGTAAACTTCCGTATCGAGTACGAGGACGTTTACGTCGTTGTCGGAAGCGAGGACGTGGTCAACGCCGCCGTAACCGATATCATAGGACCAGCCGTCGCCGCCGATGATCCACTGAGAACGTTTTACGAAGAACTGTTTCTTGTCGAGGAAGTCTTCGAGAACCGGTTTGCCTGCAGCTTCAGCTTCGAGGAGAGCCGTCAGCTTGTCAGCACGTTCACGGGAGCCTTCGCCTTCGTGTACGTTAGCAGCCCAGTCGCTCAAAGCAGCCTGGAGTTCTTCCGAAGCGACAGCTTTCGCTTCGTCAAGTTTAGCAACTAAGTCCATGCGGACTTTGTCAACGCCCATGAACATGCCGAGGCCAAATTCAGCAGCGTCTTCGAACAAGCTGTTAGCCCATGCAGGACCATGGCCGGCAGCGTTCGTCGTGTACGGAGCAACCGGAGCAGATGCACCCCAAATGGAGGAGCAGCCTGTAGCGTTGGCGATCATCATGCGGTCGCCGAAGAGCTGCGTAACGAGTTTGACATACGGTGTTTCACCGCAGCCTGCGCATGCGCCGGAGAATTCGAGGAGCGGCGTTTCGAACTGGGAGCCGATAACGCTGTATTTATTCTGCGGGTTAGCTTTCGGAGCAACCTTTTCCGTGCCATAGTACCAGAAGTCCATCTTAGCACGTTCTTCGTCCGTGTTCGGAACCATGGTGAGAGCCTTAACCGGGCAGACGTTTACGCAGCTGCCGCATTCGAGGCAGTCGAGCTGGTCGACGATGATAGCAACGTCGTATTCTTTGCCGGATTTAGCTTTAGCAGCTACTTTGTAGCCAGCCGGAGCAGCAGCCGTTTCTTCTTTCGTCGTCAATACCGGACGGATCGTAGCGTGCGGGCAGACGAAGGAGCACTGCATGCAGCCGATACATTTTTCAGCATCCCAGGACGGAACATGGAGAGCCGGGCCTGCTTTTTCAAACTTGGACGTGCCGGAAGGCATCGTGCCGTCTTCACGGCCGATGAATGCCGATACAGCGAGGTCGTCGCCAACCTGGCCGAGCATCGGAGCTGCAACGTTCGTGAAGTATTCCGGAGCCGGACGGCCTTCTACTACTTCGTCGACAGCGTCAGCCCAAGAAGCCGGATAGTTGACTTCATGGAATTCGCTTACGCCGGCGTCAACAGCAGCCCAGTTCATGTCAACGACATTCTGGCCTTTCTTGCCGTAGCTCTTAACGATGGAGTCTTTCAGGTATTTAACAGCGTCTTCCAAAGGAATAACTTTTGCCAATGCGAAGAACGCAGCCTGCATTACCATGTTGATGCGGGTGCCGAGGCCGAGTTTCTGGCCGATAGCGTCGCCGTTCAACGTATAGAATTTAACGTGGTTCTTAGCGATGTCGCGTTTGATCTTAGCCGGCAGTTCTTTGTCCAGTTCTTCGTCGGTCCACGTGCAGTTCAGCATGAACGTGCCGCCGTCTTTAATGCCGCGGAGCAGGTCGAAGCGTTTTACATAGGACTGACGATGGCAAGCGATGTAGTCAGCTGCGTCGATGAGGTACGGCATGTCGATAGGTTTCGTGCCGAAACGCAGGTGAGAAATCGTTACGCCGCCGGATTTCTTGGAGTCATAAGCGAAGTATGCCTGAGCATACATATCCGTGTGGTCGCCGATGATCTTGATAGCCGACTTGTTAGCGCCGACCGTGCCGTCAGAGCCGAAGCCCCAGAATTTGCAAGCCGTAAGGCCCGTCGTGTCAAGCGGCATCTTCGGTGCGCGCGGAAGGGACAGGTTCGTAACGTCGTCTTCGATGCTGAGGGTGAAGCCGTTGAGCGGATGTTCTTTCTTGAGTTCCGTGAATACGGACAAGATGTCTTCCGGCAGAACGTCTTTGGAGCCCAAGCCGGCGCGGCCGCCGATAACGTCGATATTGAGGCCTTCTTCTTTTACGAAGCCGACGATATCGAGGTACAGGGGTTCGCCGAGGGAGCCCGGTTCCTTCGTACGGTCGATAACGGCGATCTTCTTAACCGTCTTCGGCAATACGTTGAGGAGGTATTTATTGGAGAACGGACGATAGAGGTGAACGTTGATAGCGCCGACTTTTTCGCCCTGGCTCTGCAAGTATTCGACAGCCTGTTTAGCTACGTCGGACAAGGAGCCCATGGAAACTACGACATATTCAGCGTCTTCAGCGCCGTAGTAGTTGAACGGTTTGTAGGTGCGGCCCGTAATCTTGGAGATTTCATCCATGTAGCCAGCTACGATATCAGGCATAGCTTCGTAGTATTTGTTGCTGGCTTCTGTGTGCTGGAAGTAAACGTCCGGGTTTTCTGCAGTGCCGCGGATTTCCGGATGATCCGGGTTCAAAGCGCGTTTGCGGAAAGCTTTTACAGCGTCCCAGTCGATGAGGTTACGGAAGTTTTCGAAGTCCATAACTTCAACTTTTTGGATTTCGTGAGACGTACGGAAACCGTCGAAGAAGTTGATGAACGGCAAGGAACCTTTCAAAGCGGATAAGTGAGCTACGCCGCCGAGGTCCATAACTTCCTGTACGTTGGATTCAGCCAAGAGACAGCAGCCGGAAGCACGAGCGGACATAACGTCCTGGTGGTCGCCGAAAATGCTCAGGGCATGGTTAGCCAACGCACGAGCGGAAACGTGGAATACGCCCGGGAGAAGTTCGCCGGCAACTTTGTACATATTCGGGATCATCAGCAAGAAGCCCTGGGATGCCGTATATGTAGTCGTCAAAGCGCCTGCCTGCAAAGAACCGTGGAATGCGCCAGCTGCACCAGCTTCAGACTGCATTTCGAAAACTTTGACCGGATGACCAAAGAGGTTCTTCATGCCTGCTGCAGCCCAATCATCGACATGTTCGGCCATAGGCGAAGACGGCGTGATCGGATAAATTGCGGCAACTTCAGTAAATGCATAGGACACCCATGCAGCTGCTTCGTTGCCATCCATGGTTTTGAATTTGCTCATAGATAAAACACGCTCCTTATAAAAATATATACCTCAATATAGGTTTTCCTATATTGCAGACAAAGTTAAAAGACATTCCGAATTTACTCGCGCGTCCCTTGCGTTGCATGCATCGCAGCTTCCAGTCTGTGATTTCATTCACAAGGCAGGCACACGCGTCCCGCTTCAAAAATAAAAACAGGAAGGTACGGATAATATTCAAAAAAAGTATTGATATTATTGCAAATTTGTAATACTATAATGATAGTATTACAGTTTTGCACACTCACGCCTTTTTTATGTATTTTCTGACCATCACATCCGAACGACTTTGTAACTTTTCCTTACGAGTTAATTATATGCCTAAGCAAATTGAAATTCAATAGGATTATGCCGGATTGCGATGCGATTTTGAACATTGGTTTGTGCCATTTTGTAAACGTATACTGTTTAGGTATTATTATAGGGAGGTGGCATTATGGATTTTCATCATCTCAAATATTTTGTAGAAGTCGCCGATAAAAAATCCTTCAGCAAAGCGGCCCGGACGCTGCATATTTCCCAATCTGCAATCAGCCGCACGATCAAGGCCCTGGAAGAAGAATTAGGCGTCGTCTTGTTTATGCGCAACGCCAAGGCCGTGGAATTAACCGACGCCGGCACGATATTCCTCTCCCACGCCAAGCGCGTCGTCTTCATGTTCGAACATTTGAAGACCGACTTTGAAAATGAATTCAAGCTGGAGCAAGGGACGGTCCTCATCGGCCTGCCGCCTATTACGGGCGCGCCGATTTTCGCCAATCTCTTAGGGGCCTTTAAGCAGGAATATCCGCAGATCGAGCTTGATCTGTACGAGCACGGCTCGAAAAAAGTCGAAATCAGCGTGCAGGAAGGCCTCATCGATCTGGGCATCGTCTGTACCCAGCCGAAGGAAAAGGATTTCGAATCGTTCTTTCTGACCCAGGACCCGATGAACGTCATCATTCACCGGGACAACATCCTGAGCAAGGAAAAGACTATTCCCCTGAAAAAGCTGGCCAACGAATCGCTGGTGTTATATCGCGACGACTTCAACCTGCACGACGAAATCATTCAGCACTGCAAGAAAATCGGCTTCCAGCCGAAAATCGTATTTGAAACGAGCCAGCGCGACCTCATGATTCAGACCGTCGTGGCCAACCTGGGCGTAGCGCTCCTGCCGAGCCGCCTCTGCCCGACGAAGGAAACGAATCCGCGCGTGTCCGAATCGGTCGTCGTCCGTCCGTTAGTAGAGCCGGAAATCATGCACGTATTGTACGTTATCTGGAAACGGGGACATTACCTCTCCCACGCAGCCCAGTTGTGGCTTGACTTCGTCCGCAACAAAGCCCGCGTCATTTCCAATTTATAACTCAGGCGCATTGCAGCGCGAAAGGTCGTGTTCTCCTTGTCCGTACGGGAAAAATTCATCCGCCGTGTCGTCTCCCTTTCTTCCCGCCGTTTAGGCGGCGATACTGATGCAGCCACGGAATTCGACTTACAGAAACGGTCGCTTCACCGGCGTTGGGACGATTTGTTAGGAACGGAAAAGTTTCTCGCCGGCGCGGCGGCAGTCCTTCTGCTGTTGGTTATCGTACAATTCGTCTGGATTGCCGTCCTGCAGTACAACCTTTATACGCTGACGGAACAGGCCCGTATTCAGCAGACGCGAATCGCCCAGCTGGAACAATCTGTAAAAAAACACAATAACTTGCTGTATTCTACAGAAATCACCATGCAGGATATTGAAAAAAAATGGCACGACCTGCATTTCCGCGTATTGCAGAATACGTGGAAGTTAGATTCAAAAGCGGAAACTCCGTAATACGCAAAGCCCCTTGCCGACACAGAACCGGCAAGGGGCTTCTTATATGTTCTTTATATAATGTATTATGTTGTCGTAAAGACGAGCTCTTTTTTATCGAGGCTGTCCACCTGAAGGACGTTGCCCTCTTTCAAGCTGCCGCCCAGCAGCATCTCGGCGATAGGATCTTCTACCAGCTTCTGGATAGCCCGCTTCAGCGGCCTTGCGCCGTAGGCAAAGTCGGTCCCTTCCTGCACCAGCACGTCGTCGGCTTCGGTCGTCCAGGTCATCTGCACGCCCTTTTCCTGAAGCCGTCTGCCCAGGTCTTCCAGCAGGAGGGCCACGATGCGCCGCAAGTCCTCTGTTTCCAGGGGCTTGAAGACGAGCATTTCATCGATGCGGTTGAGGAATTCCGGACGGAAAAACTTCTTCACGTCGTCGAGGATTTCCTTTTTAGCTATAGCGAAAGACGCCGCCTTGTCCTTGTCGGTTCCCGTCCCGGCTGCAAAGCCCATGACCGGCGCGCTCGGCTTCAAGTGGGACGCGCCGAGATTGCTGGTCATAATGATGACCGTATTGCGGAAATCGACTGTGCGGCCCTTGGAATCGGTCAACCGCCCCTCGTCGAGCACCTGCAGGAGCAGGTTGAAGAAATCGCCGCTGGCTTTTTCGACTTCGTCAAATAAGACGACGCTGTACGGCTTTTCCCGCACGGCGTCGGTCAGCTCGCCGCCTTCTTCATATCCAACATATCCCGGCGGCGCGCCGACGAGGCGGGATACACTGTACCGTTCCATGAATTCGCTCATGTCGATGCGTATCATCGCGTCCTGGCTGCCGAAAAGCTGACGGGCCAGCGTGCGGGCCAGCTCCGTCTTCCCGACGCCGCTCGGCCCCAGGAATAAGAACGAGCCGATGGGACGATTGACGTCTTTCAGTCCGGCGCGGGCCCGCCGGATGGCCTTGGCCACCGCCGTCACCGCTTCGTCCTGGCTGATAACCCGTTTGTGCAGCTCTTCTTCCAGATGGAGCAGACGGCGGGCTTCTGTTTCCGTCAGCTGCTGTACGGGGACGCCGGTCCACTGCGAAACGACGTCGGCCACGTCTTCTTCCGTCACGATGAGCTTCGCATCGTCATGGCGCTTCTTTTCCTGCTTCAGCGCGGCGATTTCATCGGCGATTTTCTTGCCTTCGTCACGCAGCGACGCGCACCGTTCAAACTCTTCGCTAGCCAAAGCCGCATCCTTTTCCTGTCGAATCGCCGCCAGCCGCTGTTCCAGGGCCTGCACGTCCTGCGACGGCGCGTAGACCTTCATGCGCACGCGGGCCGCCGCTTCGTCGACGACGTCGATGGCCTTGTCAGGCAGATAGCGGTCCGAAATGTACCGGGCCGACAATTTGACGGCAGCCCGAACTGCTTCGTCGGTAATGCGCGCCTTGTGAAAGGCTTCGTACCGATCCCGCAGGCCGAATACGATCTGTTCGGCTTCGTCTTCCGACGGCTCGCCGACGAGGACAGTCTGAAAGCGGCGAGCCAGGGCCGCGTCTTTTTCCAGATTTTTCTTATATTCGTCGATCGTCGTCGCGCCGATGCACTGCAGCTCGCCCCGCGACAAAGCCGGCTTTAGGATATTGGCCGCATCCATCGAGCCCTCTACGGCTCCCGCGCCGATGAGCTGGTGAAGTTCATCGATGAAGAGAATCATGTCGTCGTCCTGCTGGACGGCTTCGATGACCTGCTTGATACGGTCTTCAAATTCGCCGCGGTATTTCGTCCCGGCAACGAGGCTTCCCATATCCAGGGAAAAGATACGCTTATGGGCCAGTACGTCGGGCACGTCGCCCGTTACGATGCGCTGGGCCAGCCCTTCGGCAATAGCCGTCTTGCCTACGCCGGGCTCGCCGATGAGAACAGGGTTATTTTTCGTACGGCGGCATAAAATCTGAACGACCCGTTCGATTTCCCGGCTTCGGCCGATGACCGGATCTATCTTGTCTTCCCGAGCCAGTTCATTCAAATCACGGCCGAATTCGGATAAATCGATGGCCTGCCCTTCGGCTTCGCCGCCGGCAGCGCCGTTATTCATGAGCTGGACGATTTTCTGAAGCAGCTCGTCTGGATTGACGTCCATCTGCTCCAAAATCCGCCGGGCCATGCAGCCCTGCTCCTGCAGCACGCCGGCCAGCATGTGCTCCGTGCTGATATATTGCTGCCCCAGCTGGTTCGCCGTCCGCACGGCCAGCTCCATGGTCCGTTTCGTCCGCGGCGTGAGCCGTAGGGCCGACGTCGCTTTCTCGCCGATGCCGACGGCGCTTTCAATCGCCCGTGTAACGTGCTCCGACGTCAGCCCCTGCTGTGCCAAAAACTGTCCGGCCATGCTGTCCGTATGGAGCACCAGGCCCAGCAGTATATGTTCTGTCCCGACATAATCATGACGGAACGATTTTGCAGATTCCTGAGCATAGCGCAGTACCTTCTTCGCGTCGCTCGTAAATCGATTGTTCATGTGTCTCACTTCCTTTTATAGGGACTCCGGAAGAGACGCCGCTCCGTCGCCTGCCGATACCATGCGGCGGATGACGGCCGCCCGTTCTCGTTCCATCTCCGTGTCTCCGAGTTCCCGCCCGGCTTCAGCCTGCAAGTATGCCGGCGTAATAGCCGTCAGCAGTCCCTCGTACAGCTGGGCCGGCTTTGCAATAACGCCGGCGTCGATGCCGAAACGCAGATCGCTCAGCAGCGACAGCCCTTCCTGTTCGCTCATCAGCCAGGCCTGCGACAGCGTACCGTAGGCCCGGCAGAATTTATCTTTCATCGTGTCGCCGTCATGGGTCCACAAAATCTGACGGCAATTTCGTTCTTCCTGCACGACCTGGGCAACGAGCTTGCGCAGCTGTCCTAAAATATCTTCTTCCGATACGCCCAGGGTAATCTGGTTGCTGATTTGGAATATGTTGCCGATATATTCATCCCGTTCGCCGTACATGCCGCACACGGCGAAACCGAATTTCGTAATTCCCTGGACGATGCGGTTCAGCCTCTTCATCAATACCAGCGCCGGTATGTGAACCGTGACGCCGGCAATGAGCCCTGTACCGGTAATCGACGGGCTGGCCGTCAAATAGCCGAAGTCGTCGCGATAGGCAAAATTCAGCTTCTGTTCCAGGCAGTCGTCGATTTGAGACGCGTCGTCCCAGGCCTTTTGCAGGTCAAAACCAGCCGCCGCCGTCTGGATGCAGAAATGGTCCGTTTCGTTGACCATGACGGCCGCCGCGCCGTCGTCCCGCACGATAACCGCCCGGGAAACAGGCTTTGTAATATGGGCGGCCGAAACGAAATGCTTGGCTGCCATCAGCTCCCGCTGCAGAGGCGTCAGCTCGTCCAAATCGATAAAGGCATATCTCCCCCGTCCCATAACGCTTAAAAGCGGCGTCATGCGCCGCCCTTCGGCAAAGACAGCCGCCAATTCGGCATCAGACGCCCGCTGGGGAAAGACGTAGTTCTTTAAATTTCGGGACAGGCGGATGCGGCTGTCGATGACGACGTCGCCATAATCGCCTGCCCTTTCCTGCCAGGGACTGAGGGGCTTGCATAGAAATTCATACGACATCGGTCAGCCCTCCCTTCCGCCGGCGTCAGGCTGCATTCTCTGCAGCGCCCGTATTTCATCGCGAACCTTCGCCGCTTCTTCGTACCGCTCTTCCTGCACCAGCTTCTGCAGATGCTGGCGGAGGCGCTTGATATGCGTCATCGTGCGGAAGACGCCCGTGCCGCGGTTAGGCACCTTGCCGTCGTGTTTTGTATGGCCGTGAATGCGGCGCAACAGCGGCGGCAGCTCTTCCTTAAACGCTTCGTAGCAATCGGGGCAGCCAAAGAGCCCCGACCGGTTAAACTCGCCGTACGTCATGCCGCAGCTGGCGCAGCGCGGCTCTTCTTCCGACTGCCCCGTATAATCGGGATAGGCCATCTTGCGGAAAAAATCATTATTGATAATATTTAAGTCCTGAAACAGAGCTAACTTGCTATGTGTCTTTGCACACGCCGCGCACAAATGCAGATCTGTGCGCCGCCCATTTTCAAAGGACGCAATATGAACGACGGCCTCTCTCTTTTTGCAAATATCGCACAGCATCGGTATCACCCTCCTTCCGAAAATGGGCTAATGGGTATTCAGATGGCGGAGAATCCGGCTGATGACGGCCAGCCGCTTTGCCTCGTCGTCGATTTCCTTGTACAATGCGTCAAAGGTCTGATGCATGAGAATGGCTTCCCTGTTCGTCATGCGGCGCTGCTTGATGAGCTGGAATAAAAATCCGTCCAAATCGTCCAGGGTAATGCTTACCGCCGGCAGCCGTTCTTCCAGCAGCACAGGCGTGCGGTCCTGTTGTTTCGGACGCAGGCGGACGATGCGGACGAATCCGCCCGAGCCGCGCCGCGATTCAACTAAAAATCCCTTGTCGTTGGAAAAGCGGGTGCTCAGGACGTAGCTGATCTGCGACGGCGCACAGTTGAGCTCGTCGGCCAGTTCATTGCGGCGCAGCACGATGTTTTCTTCCTCTTCTTCCAGCAGTTTATGTAAAATAAATTGTTCAATCTTGTCGGCTAATATACTCATTATAATCACCTGCTCTATTGTTCATCGTATAAAAAGACGTCTATTGGTTCATCTTTTTGACTTTATTATATTCGTCTTTTTGACTTTTTGCAAGCCGCCAAGGCCTGCTATGACAAAAAAATACTGCAAGCCTTCTGCCGCTGTGCAGACGACTTGCAGTATATATACATATATTATTCCTTCGGCGCTTCGATAGGGTCGTAATCGGCCGGCTTATCGACAATGGCCGCCTCATCTACAGCAGACGGAACAGGTGCGAACCCTTCGCGGAACAGGCCGCGGATCGCCTCGATATAGGACGGCACGATCGTATCCATGAGCAGATACCGCTTCCGAAACAGGTTGCGCTTCTGCGACTTGATTTCGTCGTACTTGCGCCGCTTTTCTTCGATAGGCAGGCGAATATACCACTGTTCCTTCCCGTCGGCTACAGCCCCTTCATCGTTCCAGAAGTCGTCGAAATTCGTCTTCTTCGAACGGTTGCCCCGCAGCAGGTGGCTGTTCGTATAAAATCCCTCGTCGGTAATGGCATACATATCGCGGATGCCCAAGGTCTGGACGAAGATGCGCATGAGATACAGGATAAAATTCTTCGGCCGGTAGCCGAAGAGCTTTTTCGTCAGCGCCTTCGTCGTTTCCAGGCCGTGCTTTGAGCCCTGAATCGTGCCGATGTACATAGACGGCACGCCGTCGGCATTGTAATCAAAGCGGAAGTTAAAATGGTAAATCATTTCTCCTTCATGATACAAGTACAAGGACAAAAAGCCTTCCTTGCGCTGCCCCGTATCGAAAATCAGGCGGGCCTCCAGCGGCAGCGACTCATCAGGCGATTTCCACAGCGTATAGCCCTTGCCCCAATACAGCTCATGAATGACTTCGTCGGAAAACATAGTCCGCAAAATCGTAAAATGATGAAGCAGCGCGTCCAGGCGCTGGCGCATCGTCGAATTTTTAAACAGGAACACGCGGGTCATGACTTCCTGGAAATCCGGGTCCTGCCTGTCGAAAAAGCCTTTCATCGGCTCATAGGCGTCAAAAAAAGAATACAATTCTTCAAATAAAGAGCGGTTCGTCACGGCGCGGGCAAAAAAAACGACGGCCCGCTTATTTTCCTGAAAATTGCGCGGACCGTAAATGGTACGGGACAATCGCCAGAAATAGGATATGCTATGCATGAAACAGCCCCCTTTAGGCAAAAATACATCGATGATAACCGTAGCAATAAATTATATTATACGTTTTTTTATTTTATACTGTCAACGTCTCTTTTTACCTGTTTTTTACCTGCCTTTGACGGTGAGTTTATACATTCTTTATATAGTAAATATATCATGATTAGTCAGAAGGGAGTATTCCGTTTATGAAGTATCCGACAAAAAAACGCATGCAGAAATACGCCGCCAGCGTAGTCTGCGCCTTATCGATCCTCACGGCCGTACAAGCGGCCCCCGTATGGGCCGCACCGGTCCATACTGCCGCCGTCAGCCAGAGCGCCGCGCAGCAGCACGTCCAGAGCGCCAACTGGGAACCGACCGTGAAGGCTTCCTTAAATCAGTTCATGGACATGTACGGCAGCCGTTCTGCTTCGTACGACGCAGCCAACCGCCCCTACGCCGTCTTTGATTTCGACAACACGACGTCTATCCTGGACGTAGAAGAGCAGCTCATGGTCTGGCAGCTCGACCGCCTGGCCTTTGCCATTGAACCGGACCAGATGGAAGCCGTCCTGCGCACGGGCATTCCTGCCGATAAGCTGACCTTGACGTACGGCGCCGACGACGGCGACGGCCGCCCCGTCTCGATTGAAGCAGCCATTAAAGACGCCGCAGCAGCTTATAAACAATTGTACGCCAAGGGATTGATTACCAAAACGGGCAAGGAACAGCCTGCCGAAGTACGGGTCAGCCCGGAATATAAAGAGTTCACTGCCAAGATGCGCTGGCTCTACGACGCTATCGGCGATACGATGGACGCTTCCGTTTCCTATCCCTGGGTCACGTACTGGTACACGGGCATGACGCCTGACGAAGTATACAATTTGGCCTATGAAAGCCACAGCTTCTATGGTAATCCCGATAAAGGCCAGACGTGGAGCAAAGGCAAATATGTCAGCCCCGTCGATTACAAGAGCGAAGCCGGCAATGTATCCGTATCGTACAAACTCGGCATCACCGTCTCTCCGGAAATGAAGGAGCTGTACAAGACCTTAAACGACAACGGCATCGACACCTGGATCGACACGGCCTCGCCCGTTGACGTCGTGCGCGCCGCCGTCGATTACTTCCAGGTTCCCGGCGTCGACGGCATCGTCGGCATGACCAACAAAAAAGACGCCCAGGGCCGGTATATCAACTCGTACGACTACGAGCTTCATGCCCAGACCCAGGGTGTCGGCAAATCCCTGACCATCGACAAGGTCATCGCACCGAAGTACAACGGCCAGGGCCCTGTTTTCGCCGCCATGGATTCTCAGGGCGACTTCAATTTCTGTACGGAATATAAAAACACCAAGGCCGTCTTAATCCTGAACCGCGAACGTTCTGACGATGCCGGCTTATGCGCCGCCGTCGCTGCATGGCAGAAAAAACACGGCGTTACCTTGGCCGAAGCCAATAAAAACGGCGACACGCTGTTCCTCCTGCAGGGCCGCAACGAAAACGCCGGCGTCCTGTGGGCGACCGACCAGACTCAGCTGCTCGGCAAAAAAGACAACGCCTACTTATCTGATAAAGCCTTAGACGTAATCAGCCAGTTAGATGCCGGCAAAACGATAAAACAAGCCCTGGAAGACAACACGAAGCTGAAAGATTACCAAGGCTACAAAACGCGTTAAGCAGCTATATGCCGTCATATAGTTACTTATATACTTCACAATGTATTTCCCAGTCCTTCCCAGCAAGTCCGAGGAAAAAACAAGCCGGAGCGCAGC
>NZ_SJOT01000026.1:0-40825 GCF_012027795.1 Megasphaera sp. SW808 | reverse complement strand
TCATGAAATGTTCACGGGCAAGAAAGCAAAGCTCGTTCCGCTGAACATGGAAGCCTTAAAACGCGGTATTGCCTGCGTAGAAGGATAAGGAACGCTAGACTATAATTACATAGCAGAAAACCTTTTTGCGGGTTTCTTATAAAAAATCCCGGTACTGTCTCATCAGGCAGTGCCGGGATTTTGGTTGTAGATTTTTCGTTGTAATTGTTGTATTGAGAGAGTGTGGATTGTTTTTAGAGAAAAAGATAGCTTCTTATTAATTGCAATTCTTATTATAGGACGATATTTTAAAGAATTTAATGCAGCATTACACTGTATTTAATCTGCTCTTAGTATATAAATATGTTTAGTTTATTGATATATTATATCAATAAACTAATGTAAGATTACTAAAATTTATAAGAAATACATAGTATATTTCTAAAAAGAATAAGAAATATGCAAAAAGTTACTTGTAAATGCTATATACCTATGATACCATGTAATTAAGATAAAAAAACAGAACAATGTTCTACACAACAGAACAAAAAAATAAATTTAAGGAGTGATTCATATGCAGTTTTCTGAAAGAATGTCAAGAATTCAACCGTCGGCTATCCGTGATGTACAGAAAAAAATATCTAAAAAGCCAGGAGTAATTTCTTTTGCAGCTGGCTTGCCGGATCCGGATTTATTTCCGTTGGAAGCATTAGCGGTTTCGACAGAAAAAATGATTCGGGAAAAAGGTAAAGAAGCTTTTCAATATGGATTGACTAAAGGCTACGGGCCGATGCTTGATAAAATCCTCGAACGAATGGCTCGTAAAGAAAATATTCATGCGACTGTGGACAATATCATCATGACGACAGGCTCTCAGCAGGGATTGGCGTTGACTGCTATGATGTTCCTGGAAGAAGGGGATATCGTTGTTGCTGAAAATCCAAGCTATTTGGGCGGAATCAATGCTTGTCGTCCCTATGGGGCTCAATTTATAGGCGTAGATACGGATGAAGATGGAATTGATACGGAGCAGTTGGATAAGGTATTAAGTGAAAATCCAAAAGTTAAGTTACTGTACGTTATTCCTAATTTCCAAAATCCGACAGGCAAAGCTTGGACACTGGAACGACGCAAAGCCTTTATGGAAGTTATCAATAAGTACGACGTCATGGTAGTTGAAGATAATCCTTATGGAGAAATTCGGTTTAAAGGCGAATTCGTTCCTACGTTGAAATCTATGGATACGCAGGGAAAAATCATATATTTAGGTTCTTTCTCGAAAATATTGGCTCCTGGCCTTCGCCTGGCATGGATGTGCGCGAATCCGGAAGTCATCAAACAAGCCGAATTGATCAAGGAAGGCTGGGATTTACAGTGCAACCAATTTGTCCAGGTACAGGCTGTAGCATTCATGAATTCCTATGACCTTGAAAAACACATTCAGGGAATTCAGCAGGCGTACAAGGACAAATGCGAGCTCATGCTGGCTGAAATGGAAAAAGAATTTCCGGCTAATGTGAAGTTTACGAAGCCGGAAGGCGGCATGTTTATCTGGGTTGTCCTGCCGGAACACGTCGACGCCAACGCTTTCTTAGACACGGCTTTAGAATACGGTGTCGCCTATATTCCCGGCGAATTCTTCTACGCTAATGAAGGCCCGAAAAATACGATGCGCATGAACTTCACGACCGTATCGGAAGAAAAGATCGTAGAAGGGATTCATTTGCTGGGAAAAGCTTTAAAAAGTATTTGCTGATGTAAACTTTACAAAGATAGAAACACTCCATCTAAGGAGGGACGCAAAAAAATGACAAATAAAGTGAGTTTCAAGTTAGTTTTGACCATGTTTGTTTTAGGGGCTTGCTGGTCCATTGTATATATTATTCCTTTTATACAATATATATGGTATGACCCATTTAAAGAATTCATCAACGGGACAAACATGGAAATGGGGTTTTTGATCACCATATATGGGTTTGGAAATATTTGGGGGGCACCTCTTGGAGGATGGTTTGCTGATCGCTTCAACTACAAATACATATACGTAGGTTCCGTTATTCTAAATGGTCTGTTGACAATTGCCTTCGTGTTTAATCCTACGTATTCGTTTGCCGTATTCATTTGGATTGGCTTTGCCTTTGCTAGTTTGTTTATGAATTATCCGGCACACATTAAGATTATTAGAAGTTTAACGACTGATGAAAATCAGGGAAAAATCTTCGGTTTTAATGAAACCTTCATTGGCGTATGGAATATTATTATCAATATGATGATGATGGCCATTTACGTCAAGTTTATGGAAGGTATTGCCGGCTTAACAGCTGCGATGATGGGCGTCGCAATTTTGTCCATCGTGTTAGGCGTTATCGCATTCTTTGTTCTTGAAAAGCCGAAGAAATCTTTGGAAACGGAAGAAAAGACGAATATTATCCAAGACTTCATTTTAGTAGGCCGTAAAAAAGCCACTTGGTTGGTAGCTATCCTCGTATTCTCTATTTATTCCTTCCTGACTACATTGACATACTTCACTCCGTATTTTACGGACGTACTTGGAGTTACTATTGTTTTTACTGGATGGGTTGCCATCTTGAGACAACATGGGATGACGTTGCTGGGCGCTCCTATTGGCGGCATACTTTCTGACATTTTGAAATCTCCGTCAAAAGTTTTGTTGGGTGTACAGGCTTTGGGGATTTTGGGATTTATCATGCTGCTTACAGTACATACGATGACAGCGCCGATTTTGATTGCATTGACATTGATTTTATCTGCAGCAGTATATATTGGCCGGGGCGCGTACTATGCGACCATTACGGAAGCGGGCATTCCTAGGGAATTGACAGCGTCTACCATTGGGATTGCGGCGGCTATTGGCTTCTCTCCTGACTTATTCCAGTTTACGCTGTTTGGATATTGGCTGGACGTATATGGAAAGACGGCTTATACCTATATGTTCATTTTCCAAACGGTTGTACTGATTATCGGGTTCTTTGCAGCTATCGGTATTTTGAGGTTGCGGAAACAGAATCATGAAACTGTTCAGGCTATGGCAGAATAGACTCGTGTACCCAAGTAATAGAACGTTGTTCTATTACTTGGGAATAAAGGGGGAGGTTTGAATGGATGGCAGTACGGATGGTACGTTAAGGCGGGCGCTTAAAGCCAGGCACATTACAATGATTGCCTTAGGGGGAACTATTGGAACAGGATTATTTGTTGCTTTAGGGGGATCGCTGAGCAGTGCTGGTGCCGGAGGCACACTGACTGCTTATTTAGCAATAGGCATTATGGTGTATTTTTTGATGACCAGTTTGGGTGAAATGTCAACGTATATGCCAGTTTCCGGATCGTTTGAGACGTATGCTTCACGATTTATTGATCCGGCTCTGGGCTTTGCCTTAGGTTGGAATTATTGGATCAATTGGGCAGTTACCTTAGCATCAGAGTTAGTGGCAGCGGCTATGATCATCCAGTTTTGGTTTCCTGACACCAGCTCCTTTTTCTGGAGTGCCTTGTTTCTGATTATTCTTGTCCTGTTAAATGTTTTATCTGCTCAACTATATGGTGAGTCAGAATTTTGGTTCGCAGGCATTAAAGTCGTTACTGTTATCGTATTTTTACTACTGGGTGTAGGAATCATTTTGGGTATCCTTGGCGGAGGCCCGCCTGTTGGATTTGAAAACTGGCAGGCTGGAGATGGTCTGTTTCCCGGCGGAATGTTTGCTACCTTCAGTGTATTTTTAATTGCCGGGTACTCCTTTATGGGAACCGAAGTCGTTGGTGTAGCTGCTGGTGAGTCTGCTAATCCGCGGCAAGATGTTCCAAAAGCTATTCATACCGTATTTTGGAGAATTTTACTATTTTACATAGGGACGATTTTAGTCATTGGTTTCTTAATGCCGTACAATGACCCGGATTTATTAAAGAGTGGTCTTGAAGCTATTGGGGTTAGTCCTTTTACACTGGTATTTGAGCGTGCGGGAATGGCCGTAGCTGCTTCGGTAATGAATGCAGTTATTTTAACCGCTGTCTTATCCTGCGGTAATACGGGTTTGTATGCCGGCTCCAGAATGCTGTATGCATTAGCCTTAGAAGGGAAAGCGCCTAAATTTTTAGCAAGAACTAGTTTGCGAGGAGTGCCGTATATATCTGTAGCATTTACTGCTGTTATTGGAATGATGGCATTTCTAACCTCGGTTGCAGGAACTGGCAAAGTATATGTCTGGCTTGTAAATGGTGCAGGATTGACAAGTTTTATAGCTTGGCTGGGAATTGCTTGGAGCCATTACCGTTTCCGAAGAGCATATATAGCCCAAGGGCACAGTATACAGGAACTGCCGTATGCAAGTAAATTTTTCCCTTTAGGACCTTGGATTGGCATGGGAATTTGTGCAGTTGTCATTATTGGTCAAGCTGTATTTTTCTTTGCGGAGAGTGAAATTGATTGGGGAGGCTTGATTGTTACTTACAGCAGTATACCTTTATTTTTAGGGTTGTTTTTATGGTATAAGAAGAAACATAATACGCACATGCTGAAGCTTGAAGAAGTTGATTTTTCTATTCCGGCAGATGTTTTAAAAAAGAGAGAGTAAGTGTTACAATTTAGTTAGAAATAACTGGATTGTAAAGGAGTGCATTCTCATTATGAATAATAGTAATATAGCATCTGTGGAACGAGCTTTGGACGTATTATTGCTTCTGTATGGAGAAGGGAAGGAGATGGGCGTTTCAGAAATTGCCAGTCAATTGGGCGTATACAAAAGCACGATTCATCGCACCTTGGTTACGCTGCAATCTAAACACTTTGTTCAAAAAAATGAAGTAACCGATAAATATTGGTTAGGCGCTAGTTTGTATGCGATTGGCATGATGGTAGCCAATACCTATTCTTTAGCTGATATAGTAGCTCCGGAAGCGGATATCTTATACATGAAGGTAAAGGATATTGTGAATGTTTCCATCTTGCATGTGGATTCACTAAACGGCTATAAAAGCGTTGTTATTTATAAAGCACGCGGCCCCCAGCCGATTTTAAGCATGAATCCTGAAATCGGCTCTCATATGGATGCATATGCCTCGTCTGTGGGAAAATGCATGTTGGCATATAATGCGATTGATTGGCAAATTATGAAAAATACTAAATTTTATGCATATACGGAAAACACACTAACTAGCGTAGATGCATTAAAAGTTGAGTTGGAACAGGTCCGGCAGCAGGGATATGCATTGGATAATGAAGAAAGAGAAGAAGGTCTCTTTTGCGTAGGTGCTCCGATATTCAATAAAAATGGAAAGGCTATTGCAGCTATTTCTATATCTGGACCTAAAGCCAGAGTATTCGATAATGATTTTGAAGAGAAAGTAAAGCTTTTAAAGCAATGTGCGCAGCGTGTTTCTGTTTTAACTAAGGAAATAAGAGCAATTGATGAATAATATGTATTATTAGAAAGGGGCTGTCATATGAATTATAAAGAAGAGTATCAGAAAAAATTAACAACTCCTGAAGAAGCGGTGAAAATTATTAAAAGCGGCGACTGGGTAGAATACGGTTCCTTTGGAAGTCCTTTGACTGTATTAGACCGGGCACTGGCGGCGAGAAAAGACGAACTGCGGGATGTGAAAATCAGAACGGACTTTGACCCGATCATGCCGGCCGTCGTCGAAGCCGATCCGGAAGGGGAAGCATTTACGTATAACAGCTTCCATCTCAGCGGTGTAGAACGGAAGCTCATGAAACAAGGGCAGTGTTACTATGTGCCGATGCTGTATCATGAACTGCCTTCGTATTTTAAAAAGACCCTTCATAGCGATGTTGCTATGGTACCGGTATCTCCCATGGATGAAAATGGTAATTTTTATCTGGGACCTCAGGTATCACATAATAAAGAAATGATTGAATTGGCTGACAAAGTCATTGTCGAAGTCAATCAACAGATGCCCATCTGCTATGGCGGCTATTATGAAACCGTTCATATTTCGGAAGTCGATTTAATTGTAGAAACGTCTCATCCGCTGGTAGAAGCTATTCCAGTTGAACCGACGGATATTGATAAGCAAATTGCCGGGCACGTTATGAAAGAATTGTGCGACGGCGCGACTATTCAGTTAGGCATCGGCGGCATTCCCAATGCCATCGGCGCGATGATTTCCCAGTCGGACTTAAAGGATTTGGGGATTCATACGGAAATGTTTACTGACTCTATGGTCGATATGATTCAGTCGGGACGCGTTAACGGGAGAAAGAAGACCTTAAATCCCGGAAAACACGTATTTACCTTTGCCATGGGCAGGAAGAGCTGCTATGACTTCGTCAATCGGAACTCTTCCTGCGCCACCTTCCCGGTAAGCTATGTCAATGACCCCTTTATCATTGCCCAGCATGATAATTTTATGGCTATCAACGGGGCCATTGAAGTAGATTTGTACGGTCAGGTGTCTGCCGAAAGCTCCGGCATGTTCCAGATTTCAGGGACCGGCGGCCAGGTTGATTTCATGTTAGGCTCGTATCGTTCGAAGGGCGGAAAAGGCTTTATCTGCCTGCCGTCGACATATAAGAAAAAAGACGGAACCGTTATCAGCCGGATTCGCGCCAGCTTCGAGCCCTGCACGATCATTACGACGCCGCGGACAATGACCAACTACGTTGTCACGGAATACGGTGCTGTGCAGCTGAAAGGCAAATCTACATGGGAACGGGCAGAATTGCTGATTTCTATTGCCCACCCTGATTTTAGAGAAGAACTGATTCAAGAGGCAGAAAAGATGAAAATTTGGCGTAAAAGCCAGAAAAAAGTATAAATTCCATGATGTTTCTGACAAGGAGGGAACAGAATGAGCGAACAAGATGTAAAAGTTTTAACGAGCCCTGAACGGTGCAAACAATGTGAGCTTTGCGTAGTGAATTGCCCTAAAAAATGCATTTCCTTCAGTGATGACATGAACAAAGCCGGGTATCATTTTACGGTCATTGATCACAGCCAGTGCATTGGCTGCGGAACCTGTTATATCGTTTGTCCTGACGGCGTATACGAAGTGTTAGGGTAATAGGAGGTGGAAGTATGAAACAATTTATTCAAGGCAATGAAGCCATTGCGGAAGCGGCAGTACGTGCCGGTGCAAGAATGTTCGCCGGATATCCTATTACTCCGACGACGGAAATTTTAGAGTATTTATCGTGGCGTCTGCCGGAAGTAGGCGGCACGTTTATCCAGGCAGAATCGGAAATTGCCAGTATCCATATGGTAGTCGGCGCGGCAACGTGCGGCGTCCGGGCCATCACGGCATCCAGCGGCCCGGGCCTCAGCTTGAAGCAGGAAGGCATGTCCGTATTGGCTGACGAACAGCTGCCGGCTCTTATTGTGAACTCGGTGCGCTACGGCAACGGTATCGGCACGCTCGTATCATCTCAGTGCGACTACCTCCGCGATACCCGCGGCGGCGGCAACGGCGATTACCGCCAGCTGGTATTGTGCCCGGCTAGTGTACAGGAAGCTGTAGATTTAGTCGGCCTCGGCTTTGACTTAGCGGAAAAATACCGCATGATCTGCGTGCTCATGACGGAAGCCGCTCTCAGCCATATGATGGAAGACTGCGAACTGCCGCCGATGCAGGAACCGCATCGCTACGAATGGGGGATGGACGGTCACTATACACGTCCGCGCATCGGTATTTTCGACCGCGACAGCGTACAGGAAGCGAAGGAATGGATGGTCGAAAAATTTGCCAAAGTAAAAGAAAACGAACAGCGTTGGGAAGATGGCTATCTGGAAGACGCCGATTACGTATTTGTTGCGTACGGCCTTACGGGCCGCAGTGTCATCGGCGCTGTCGAATATCTCCGTTCGCAGGGCGAAAAGGTCGGCTTCATCCGCCCGATTACGGTTTGGCCGTTCCCGGAAAAAGCCTTTGAAAAGATCAATCCGAACGTAAAAGGCGTATTGACTGTCGAAGCAAATGCGACAGGTCAGCTCATCGACGACGTAGCGTTGACATTGAAACGGCAGAAGCGAGGCCATGTACCTGTATTTACCAATCCTCATATCTGGGGAGTTCCGTCGCGCAAGATGATTCTCGACGATTACAAGAGCGTGCTGCAAGGGACGTTAAAGGAGGTATATTGATATGGCTGTAGCAAGAAAAATTCCGTATATTGCCAATAGACCTATGGGTTTCTGCCCTGGCTGCGGTCACGGCGTGGTTATCCGCTTGATTACAGAAGCGCTGGCAGAATTGGGTCAGGATAAAAACATTATTTTCGGTATCGGCGTAGGCTGCTCCAGCTTGCTGGGCGGCGGCTTAAACTGTGACCGTCAGCATTGTCCTCACGGCCGCGCAGGCGCCGTCTGCACCGGCATGAAGCGCGTAAATCCTGATAATGTCATCATTTCCTATCAGGGTGACGGTGACGCTTATAGTATCGGCATCGGAGAAAGCACGAGTGCCGCGTACCGCAACGAACGGTTTACGACGATCGTCATCAACAATACGAACTACGGCATGACCGGCGGCCAGATGAGCCAGACGACGCTGCCGGGACAGAAAACCAGCACGACCGTTGCCGGCCGCGACTGCGACCTGACAGGTATGCCGATGCATTTCCCGGAAATGATCGCGCACAGCTTCCATCCGTCCTACGTCGCCCGCGGCAGTGTTGCCAGCGTAAAAGACATTATCCAGGCCAAGAAATTTATCAAAAAAGCAATTGAAGTACAATTGTCCGGTGAAGGCTATTCGTTCGTAGAAATTCTTTCCCCGTGCCCGACGAACTGGCACATGACGCCTGTTCAGGCAATGGAACATATCGAAAAAGTCGTAAAACCGTATTTCCCCATTGGCGAATTTAAAGTGCCTGATGCGAAGGAATAATGAGGAAGGAGTGAATCGGAATGAAAGAAATACTCTTAGGCGGACTGGGCGGTCAGGGCGTATTGACTGCCGGTACGATGATTGCTGAAATGGCAATTTATAAAGGCTATAAGGCGACGTGGAGCCCCGAGTACGGCTCGGCTATGCGCGGCGGCACGGCCAGCTGCGTTGTGAAATTCGGCGAAGGCCGGATTTACAGCCCTGAAAAGGAAGAAGCTGATATTTTATTAGCCATGAATGATGAAACGTTGACAAAATTTGCTTCTATGGTAAAACCGGGAGGCGTTGTCATCATTAACTCCAATATGGTTACGCTGCCGGAGAATTTTAGAACAGATGTAAAAGTTATTTCTGTACCATGCATGAACTTGGCTGAACGAGTTAATCATCCGAAGGGTGCTAACATCGTTATGAGCGGCGTCATTATCAAAGAGACAGGTGATTTTACGCTGCAGGAAGCAATTGACGGCATGAATGAAACTTTCCGCCGCAAAGGTAAAGAAAAGTTTGAAGCCTTAAATACGCAGGCGATGAAAGTCGGATATATGTTTGCATAAAAGATAAAAAAACGCCAAAATATACGAGTTTATCTTGTATATTTTGGTGTTTTTTTGTGGAGCTTCATGCCGCATAATAGCTAGCCAAAACATGTAAGAATATTTGAGTAAAGAATAAGTATAATTTAAATCGTGCTAACAATTACTTATATTTTAATAAATGAATTAAATATATTTAAAAATTACAGATTATTATAATTAGACTATAAATAATTACAAAACAAGATACATAAATATCATAAAAATTCTTGCGGAATACGAATATATGTGATACCATAAAGTCAATGAAAATATCAGAACGTTGTTCCGCAGAACAGAACGAAAGGAGAGAATAGTATGTCAAATGAACAAGAAAAGATCAGATTGTCTATTAAACAGTTCGTGATTATTTTCTTCCTAGGGCTTGGATATACTGTAGTATATGCTACACCGTTTATCCAATATGTATTTTACGATGCGTTGGTTTCAGCCCTAGGTTGTTCACAGCAAGAGCTTGGATATCTTATTACGATTTTTGGTATTGGCAATATTCTGGCCGCCTTTGGCGGAATGTTGAGCGACCGTTTTAATGCGAAATCTATTTACATGATTGGCGTTGGCTTAATTTGTGTGTTAAATGTTCTGTTTGCATTTAATATGAATTATACCTTTGCCTTAGTTGTCTGGGCTGGATTTGCATTTTCCGGATTGTTTCTCTATTTTCCCGCTCACATCAAGCTGTGCCGCTTAGTAGGGCATGAACGGCAGCAGGGAACCATATTCGGTTTTGTTGAAGCGTTTTGCGGTGTAGGGAACGTTATCGTAAATTTCATTGCCTTGTACTTTTTTACAAAATTTGCAACAGACGCATACGGCGTTAACGGTTTAAAAGCGGCTATCATCTGCTACGCTGTTATTGGCGTCATTACATTGATTTGCTTGTATTTCCTGATTCCAAAACCGGAAACGGCAAAGAAGGACAATACGTCGGCTGAACCGGAAGAAAAGATGACCGTCAAGGACTGGGTACATGTTGTGACGAATCCGCGGACATGGATGTCCGGCATCGCTGTCTTTGCTACGTACACAATGTACTGTACGCTTTCGTACTATACGCCTTATTTCAGTAATGTACTAGGTGCTTCCGTAGTGTTTTCCGGCGGCCTGGCTATCATTCGAATTTACGGCACACGGTTCGTTGGGGCTCCGTTGGGCGGATGGTTAGGTGATAAGTTCCGTTCTTTGTCAGCTGTTGTTGGTGTTTCTCTATTAGGTGCGATTATATTCGTGGTCATCTTTAAGATGCTGCCGCCAGGCACAGATGCTACTCTGTTGATTGTCATGACAATCATTACCGGTGTATTTACTTACATGGCCCGCGGTGCGATGTTTGCCGTACCGTCTGAATTGGAAATTCCTCGTAAGTACGCTGGGTCCACATCGGGGCTGGTCTGCTGCATCGGATATTGTCCTGATTTGTTCATCTTTGTATTGTATGGATATTGGCTGGATGTTTACGGAAACGCCGGATTTGATAGAATTTTCTTGTTTGCAGCCGTTGTTATGGCTATCGGCGTATTAAATTCCATTGCAATTCAGATTTACAAACGCAAGCATAAGATTGGTAAATCCAGTGCTGCGGCGTAATAAATAAAAGTCGGTTTTAATTTAAATGTTTTTCAGAAAGGAGTTTGTCTATATGGATCAGAAAATTATTGAACGGTTGCAGGCCATTTGCGGAGAAAAATATGTATTTGTACAGGATGACGACGTCAGCAGATACTTATACGATGAAACGGAAGAATTAGTTCGTCCCGAAGCAGAACCTGATTGTGTCGTTGTTCGTCCGGGTACTAATGAAGAAGTTTCAGAAATCTTAAAGCTTGCCAATGAAATGCTGTTTCCTGTAATTCCTCGCGGCGGCGGTACAGGTGCCTGTGGTGCCGTTATTCCGACACAGCCAAGCGTTATTATGTCGATGGAACGGTTTGACAAGATTTTGGAAGTCGATAAAATCGGCATGATGGTTACGGCGCAGACTGGCGTAACGTTGTATCAGCTTAACGAATATTTAGATAAAGAGGTTCATGAATTATACTTCCCCTGTCATCCTGGTGACGAAGGTGCGCAGCTCGGCGGCTTAGCTGTTGAAAATGCCGGCGGCGTCCGCGCTGTAAAACACGGGATCATGAGAAGCTATGTAAAAGGCTTAAAGGTGTGTCTGCCGTCTGGTGAAATCGTTCAGTTAGGCGGAAAACTGCTGAAAAATAACATGGGCTATGATTTAATGCACCTCATTGTCGGTTCGGAAGGCACATTGTGCGTCGTGTTGGAAGTTACTTTTAAACTTCATCCCAGACTGGAACATACGGGCACGATGGTTATGTCCTTTGCCAATCCGAAAGACGCAGTTAACTGTGTATCGGCTGTACAGGTCGCTGGAATTGTTCCCTTAGCTGTTGAATATATGGACCGCTCTATTGCATTGAAGACGGGCGAAGAAATCAGCAAGACTTGGCCGCTGAAAGACGAAGGCAAAGTGGATATTATCTACATGCTGGAAGGCAAGGATGAAGATGAAGTCTATGATACGGCCGAAAAGATTGATGCTATATCTTCGGAAAATGGCGCTATCAACTGCATTATTGCTGAAAGCAAGAAGGATCAGAAGACCATTTTGGATATCCGCTCGGCAATGTATGAAGTATTTAAACCGTATTTCGTAGATTCTCTGGATACGGCAGTTCCCGTATGCCACGTCAATGAATTGCTGGCTGATTTTGATGAAATCGCTAAGAAATACGGATCGACAACACCGCGCGTAGGTCACGTTGCCGACGGCAACTTCCATAACTTTATCCTTCGCGACGAGGAAGGCAATGTACCGAGCTGGGCTGATGACATGCGGAAAGATTTTTATGAAGCTGCTTTGAAATACGGCGGAACTATTACGGCAGAGCATGGTACCGGCAAGACCAGAAAACCGTACATGAATTTACAGTATTCGCCGACAGTTATGCAGATTATGAAAGGGATTAAACATGCGTTTGACCCGAATAACATTCTGAATCCGGGCTGTGTATTCGACTAAGTTTCCTATTCACCCTCATATCGCTTTGCGCCTATATAATAGAACATCGTTCTGTATATAGGCGTAAAGCCCCCTGACCCTAATAAGTAAAGGCAATAAAAACAATATAATAAACAGGTATACACGGGCTGTCTGGTTATACGTGTTGACGGGATTTGGCTAATTATTCTATGCGCTCCTTACCAAAAAAAGCGGCCTGTCATCGTATTGCCACTCGGCCCGTTTGTATACTCCGGACAATTTTGTTCGAAGCTATTGCCTGCTGCGACGTGATGTGCGGTATGAATGTTGTAAGAACGGAAGGGGAGGTATTTCACGTATTCACAGAGACAAGAAAAGAAATTTAACGCCTTTTTAAACAGACTGACTTTATATTGCGGTGGTACGTCTTTGCTGGACGGGTATATTTTAACGGTTATTGGGCCGGCGTTGATGCATCTCAGGCCGCTGATGAAACTGGATGTGTTTTGGACCGGTGCGATTGGTTCCGCCGCCTTGATGGGCGTCTTGCTAGGGGGACCTGTATTTGGGTATTTATCGGACAAGGTTGGACGAAAGCTGCCCTTTGTCGTGATTCCATTGGCAATGGCGGCATTATCTATTGCATCTATATTTGTTGAAACGCCATCACAACTATTTGTTATACGATTTTTGGCGGGCGTTGTCGTAGGCTCCGATTATCCCAGTGCTACGGCGTATTTAGCGGAATATTCACCGCCCCGGCGGAGAGGCATTATGATCGGCGTGCTGATTTTGATGCTGAGCGGCGGCATGACCTTGGGGGAAATCGTCGGATATTTAGTGTATGATTCAGCGTATGCCTGGCAGATTTTACTGGGCGCTCCGGCTATCGTGGCGATTCCACTGGCAATTGGCCGGCGGAGATATCCCGAATCACCGCGCTGGCTTATCAATAAGGGACGCACTGCAGAAGCACGCATCATTATGAAAGCCGTTTACGGTTTCAGCGCCGATACGGACGACGTAGAAGAAAAGACGGTCAAAACTTCCTATCGGGAATTGCTGCAGCCGTTGTATTTAAAGAGGATTTTCTTCGCCAGCGTATTTTGGGCTACGTCGGTGCTGCCGATGTTTGTCATGTATATTTTCGGCGCAGTTCTCCTGCAGGATATACAACTGGGAGAAGGGCGGGGCGCGCTGCTGGGCAATTCGCTCATCGGCCTGATATTCATCGTCGGCGTCGTAGCAGGTATTGCGATTATCGAGAGATTTGGCCGCCGCCCGCTTTTGATTTGGAGCTTCGTCGGCATGGCCTTGGGGCTGCTGCTTCTGGCAATTGTCGGAGAGCCGCCATTTTGGCTCGTCGTCTTGGGATTTACGATTTATGCTCTGGCTTCGGGCCCTCCGAATGTGCTGGACTGGCTGTATCCTAATGAGCTGTTTCCGACGGAGGTACGGGCCGCCGGTGTCGGCACGGTCACGGCCATCAGCCGATTTGGTCCTATATTGGGGACCTTTGGCTTGCCGTATTTTTTAGAAAACTTCGGTATTCAGGCTACGATTTTAACAATCGTAGGCATTCTTGGCTTCGGACTCGTCGTTACGGTACTGCTGGCTCCTGAAACGAGGGGGCTGGACTTAGCCGAGTCGAGCGGGAGCATTCGAGATAAACGTGATACATAAGGAATGAAAAAACAGGGCAGCGGCTGCGCGTCGCTGTCCTGTTTTGCTGCGGGATGTTATTCTTTTATTGGCCGCGCCTGCGATTGGGCGATGGCTGCGATTTCTTCAACCGGAATGTTCGTAATTTGGGAAATGGTTTCATAGGGAAAGCCTGTTTGGAGCATGGACAGGACGATGCGCCGCCGTTCTTGATCCTGCCCTTCTTTCAGACCTTTTTCTCGACCTTCTTTTCGACCTTCTTCCAGACCTTTTTGCCGTCCTTCTTTCAGACCTTTTTGCCGTCCCTCTTCCAAACCCTTTTTCCGTCCTTCTTCCAAGCCCTCTTCGCGGCCTTTTTCGATGTTGTACATCATGGAAATATAGTCGCGCCGCGCTTTTTCTTGAATTTCGTATTTACGGCGCAGCTTTTCGTCTTGGGTAAAATGCATTTCGCAGTTCATCGCTTCTTTGATGGCCGGTTCGCTCATGGCTAACACCTCCCGTTGTTCGTCGCTGCATTGATGAGAAAAGTAAGCGATCCATTGTTCAGACTTGCGCAATTTTCGAATGTCTCCGATGCGTATTTTTTCCAGCTCGATAAAATGCATTTCCAAATCGCCGATGAGGATGTCGTGGGTTTCGTCGTTGCGTACGTGGTAGGAGTGATGACACGTCGTGTACTGCTCGAAGGCGTTGAAGTCCATCAAGTTGATGGAAATGGCCGGCATCAGGTTGCGGTAGGGCGCGCCTTTATGAAGTGCGCCGCCGTACATTCTCGCCCAGTAGTATAAGGAACGGCGGGCCATATCCGGGTCTTTGCAGACCTGTACTTCGATATTGACCTGAGAGCCGTCGTTCATTCGGGCCCGTATGTCGAGGACGGATACCTTGCCGGCTTCGGTGATGGGCGTCATTTCTTTATCCAGAAACTCCAAATCGGTAAACAGGTCGTTTCCCGTTCGGTTTAAGATGCCGTTGATAAAGCTCAGGGTCAGTGATTTTTTCTTCGCGTCGCCGAGGAGATATTTGAAAAATACGTCGTTGAGTCTGTTGAGTTCTCGCGTCATGGGGACCTCCTTAAATATATTGTATCACGGTTTTTTCATTCCACATAGGGGCGCGGCCTTTCTCATACAGCATAAGAATCTATAGGCGCGCCGGTAAAAAAAGCCCCGCGGCGTCCTGTCGAGGCAGGATAGTTCGCGGGGCTAGGAAAGCCGAAAGGAGTGCTTACGGTCGCGTATCAAAACCAGACGGCTTTGTCTAAGGCTTTGACCTGGCCGGTCGTCACGGTATGGACTTCGGGAATGGCGTCCATGTCGGTGAAGATGCACAGGCAGGCGTCGGACGGGGCGTTTTGCTTGATGAATTCGTCGTCGAATTCCATGAGCTTGTCGCCCTGCTTGACTTCCTGACCGTCTTCCACGAAGACCGTAAAGCCCTGGCCGTTTAATTTGACCGTGTCGATGCCAATGTGAAGGAGATATTCGACTCCGTCGGCTGTGGTCATGCCGATGGCGTGCTTCGTGTCGAAGACGAAGGTGACTTCGCCGTCGGCCGGAGCGTAGACCGTGTTTTCCGTCGGATAGACGAAGAATCCGTCGCCGGTCATCTTGCCGGCAAAGGCTTCGTCCGGCGCGTCGGTAATGGGATGCAGCTCGCCGGTAAAGGGCGAGTGGAAGTACGTTTTCTCAGCCGTATCTGCCGGAGTTGCCGGAACGGCTTCGGGAGCTTCCGGAGCCGCGGCTGCTGTCTGCGGTTCTGGAGCCTGGATAGGCGATTCTTCTTCCGCCTCGACGTCCGGCGCCGTTTCAAGATACGTTTCCAGATTGGCTTTGATGACGGCGACTTGCGGGCCGTATACGACCTGGACGCCTGTCCCTTTTTTGATGACGCCGACGGCTCCCGTCGCTTTCAGGAGGGCGTCGTCGACGAGGGACGAATCGGCGACGGAGCAGCGGAGCCGCGTAGCGCAGCAGTCTACGGCGGTGATATTTTTCTTGCTGCCCAGGGCGCGGGCGATGGTCTGGCTCAGGGCGTCGACAGCGGGAGCTCCGTCGGCGTTGCCTTCGCCTTTAGCTGCCGCCTTGCGGGCGTTGACGTCGGCCTTGGTGAACAGCTTCGTTTCCGCGTCGTCGTCTTCGCGGCCTGGCGTCTTAAAGTCAAATTTCTTGATGAGGAAGGTGAAAATGAAATAGTACAGGAAGAAATAGACGACGCCTACGGGGATGATGTACATCCAGTTCGTCTTGTCTTCGCCTTGGAGAATCCCGAAGATAAACAGGTCGAGGAGGCCGCCGGAGAAGGTCAGGCCTACGGCGATATTCAGCATGTGGGCGATCATGTAGGCTGCGCCGGCCAGGATGACCTGCACGTAAAACAGCAGGGGCGCAACGAAAAGGAAGGAAAATTCAATAGGTTCCGTAATCCCCGTGAGCATAGATGTCAGGGCTGCTGACAGCAGGAGGCCGCCGGCTACCTTTTTCTTTTCCGGCTTTGCCGTGCGGTACATCGCCAGGGCCGCGCCGGGAAGGCCGAAGATCATGAAGATGAATTCGCCGGAGAAATACCGCGTCGCGTCGGCGCTGAAATGGGTGACATTCGGCGACGCCAGCTGGGCGAAGAAGATATTCTGGCCGCCCTGGACGAGGTTGCCGTCAATCATCATAGAACCGCCGACACCGGTCTGCCAGAAGGGCAGATAGAAGACGTGGTGCAGGCCGAAGGGAATGAGGGCCCGCTTGATGATGCCGAAAATCAGGGTGCCGATATAGCCCGTGCCGGTGACGAGGCCGCCGAGGGCGAAGATGCCGTTTTGTACGACAGGCCATACGAAGCACATGGCGATGCCGACGAACATGTAGACGACGGTGGAAACAATCGGGATGAAACGGGAGCCGCCGAAGAAGGACAAGGCGTTGGGCAGGACGATTTTATGATAGCGGTTGTGGAGCCAGGCGACGCCCAGGCCGACGATGATGCCGCCGAATACGCCTTCCTGCAGGGACAAGATGCCGCAGACATCGGCAATCGTACCTTCGAGAACACCGTCGGCAATAGAGCCGTCCGGCAGGATTTGTCCCGACAATTTCAATACGGCGTTCGTAGAGGCGTGCATGACAAAGAAGGAAATCATAGCCGCTAAGGCTGCGACTTCCTTTTCTTGCTTCGCCATGCCGATGGCGACGCCGACGGCAAAGATGATCGGCAGGTTGCCGAAGATGACGTTGCCGGCGCTGCTCATGACGGTGAGCAGCGAGTGCAGGAGCGTGCCGTCGCCGAGGGCGCCTTCCAGGCCGTAGGTCTGAATGGTCGTCGCGTTCGTGAAGGACGCGCCGATGCCGAGGAGCAGACCGGCAATAGGCAGGATGGCGACCGGCAGCATGAAGCTTCGGCCGATGGCCTGCAGCACGCTGAAAACTTGGTCTTTCATACGGATTCCTCCTTGGAATAGGGATATAAAAAATGACAGAAATATCTACGCGGCCGTGTGGCTGCGAGGATGACAATATCGTGTTTATTGTATCATATTCCATGAAACCTTTTCTATATGCTGAAGATATTTCGGCACGAGAAAACAGCAGCGACTCTGCGGGAATCGCTGCTGTTTTCTTTTTATATGTTAGAGAGGTATGAATGAACTTGAAAAGAGATGGTTATGCCTGCGCGGCGGCCTGGCCCAGCGCGGCGCATTCTTCGGCGTTGTCCGGCGTTTCATTGACGATGGCCGTGCCGATGACGACAGCGCCGGCGTCTTCCGTGCGCTGCTTCCACACGTCCATCCATTCGCCCGTGCCCCAGCCGTAAGAGCCGAACAGGCCTACTTTTTTACCCTTTAATTTTGGCAGAAGCTCTGCGAAGAACGGCTCGACGATCGTTTCTTCCAGCACTTCCGCGCCCATAGCCGGGCAGCCCAGCAAAATAACGTCCTTCGATGCAACGGCATCTACACTTGTATCTTCGAAACGAACCGATTCTACATCGGCGCCGGCAGCTTTGACGGCTGCTTCGATTTCCTGCGCCATGGCTTCTGTGTTGCCAGTGCCGCTCCAATATACGATTTCTACCATTATAAATTCCTCCTTATGCTACGATGAGTGATTCTAACGTTGTCCCAACGGCAAATCTGTTTATGTAGTCTTCCCGGCAGCAGCTGAACATTCGGAATATACGGGACGCTTTGTCGGCATCGCCGTAGACCTTCCAGTCGCCGCAGATTTTGGCGTGGTTCCCCTTGTGGGTAATGAAGCCGCATACATCTTCTAAGGGATATCCGAGAAAAATCCCGGACTCATGGGGAAAACAACCGCCTTCGCGGAACCGGTCGGCCAGGTGGTCCAGCATGTGCTCCAGGACATCGCCGGCGGCGTAGCCGTACTGCGTTAAAAAGGCCATGACGGCCTGATCCTGCACGTAGGACGCGACCATTGCCGGTCTGTATACATATAACAGGGTGCGTTTGGGACAGGCGTACAATATGCGGAAGTGAAGACCTTTTTGGTTATACATATGATTGTATTTATCAATTAATTTTTCGTAATCTGTTTGGGATTCCAAGCGGGGGAGGCAGAGAAGCGAGCCCATCTTTAATCCCGCTAAGGTAGGCGAACAGTGATTGACTAATACAGCATCTATATTCATGTGCATCCTCCGTTTCGTCGTTTGATGGCTATATCATACCAATAATGAAAGTAAATGTCAATATATAAATGATATAATTTTTCAATATTAAATAATGTCGATGATGACTGATAGCTATCTGCGCTGCGAGAGTATATAATAAAGTAAAGCGCAGCGCCTGCGCTGGAAGGAGGAATTCGAATGACACAAGAAACGACGGCCGTCGACACGAGCTGGTGCTTCGGCTGCGGAAAAGAGAATCCCATCGGGTTAAAATTAGATATGAAAGAGATCGACGGCGTGTGGACTGCCTATTTTACGCCGAAGAAAGAGCACGAAAGCTACGGCGACCGCATGCACGGCGGGCTGACGAGCACCTTGCTGGACGAGGTCATGGGAGACTGCGTATTCCGCAAGGCCGGCAGGCCTGCTTATACGGCAAAGCTGGAAATCCGCTTCCGCAGTGCCGTACGCATTGGCGAAACGGTCAAGGTAGAAGGATGGATTACGTCGCGCCGGGGCCGGCTGGTCACGGCCGAAGGGCGCGTCGTCCATGAAGACGGCTCTGTCGCTGCCGAGAGCTCGGCGAAGATGATGCTGGCGAAATAAGCGCGTCAGAAAGGAGGCGCTTATGCCTGTCAATTCCTTTGAAACCTATCCCATGTCCTGGAAGCCGGCATGGAATAAGGAACGGCCCCTGTACCAATCGCTGGCGCGGCGTCTGGAAGACGACATCCGCTCCGGCGCGCTGTTGCCAGGGACGAAGCTGCCGCCGCAGCGGGAGCTGGCCGATTTTTTGGATATCAACGTCAGCACTGTGTCGCAGGCCTTCCGCATCTGTTCGGATAAGGGCCTGCTGACCAGCGTGATCGGCAGCGGAACCTTTGTGGCCTACGACGCCATGACGAATTTGTCCCTCGCCCCCGACGGGACGGAGCCCTTGATTGAGCTGGCCTCGATGATGCCGGAGACGATCGCCGTCGACGGCGTCGTCGCGTCGCTGCAGGCTATGCTGGTGGAGGAGAAGGCCCCAGCGTTCTTTCAATACGGCAGCGGCAGGGCGGCGTGGCGCAGACTGGCTGCCTTGGACTTGCTGCGCCGCGCCGGCGCAGTGGGAAAAGAAGGAGCCGTGGCGACGAACGGCGGGCAAAACGCCATTGTTGCCTCCCTGCTGGCCCTGTGCCGGCCCGGCGACCGGCTGGGCGTAGACCCACTCGTGTATTCCGGCCTCAAGCAGGCCGCCAGGCTGCTGGGCGTGCGGCTGGTTCCCGTCGCGCAGGAGCAGGGAGAAATGAGCGCCGACGGCATTCGCTATGCCGTGCAGAATCATCAAATCAAGGGGCTGTACATCGTGCCGGATTTTCAAAATCCGACGGCCCACGTCATGAGCGAACAGGGCCGCCGTACGATAGCCCAGGCCGCCGAAGACGAAGGGCTGTTCATCATCGAAGACGGCGTAGCCCGGCTCATGGCCGCAGACCCGCTGCCGACGATTCAGTCCCTGGCTCCGGAGAGAACCTTTTTTATCCTCAGCCTGTCGAAGGTGTTGCTGCCGACGCTGCGCATGGCCTATATCCTCTGCCCTCCGGCTTATGCCGGTGCGCTGCAGGACATCGTGCAGAGCCTGCACCTATCGCAGTCGGAACTGCTGGCGGAGCTGACGGCCCGTCTTCTCGTGTCCGGCGCGGCGGAGACGCTGATTGCGGCCCGGCGGGAAGGGGCGGCCCGGAGAAACGCCATTGCCGAGGAAATCCTGAAGGGATATACGCTCTTAGGCAGTTCGGAATGCCTGAGCCGCTGGCTGGTCCTGCCGGAAGGGCTGACGGGGACGCAGGCGGAAGCCGAGGCGAGACGGCGGGGCGTAGCCGTATATGGCGACGCCCACTTTGCCGTCGGTCTCGCGAGCCGGCAGCACGGCCTGCGCCTGGCTGTGACTGCTCCCGCTGACGACGACGAACTGGCCGAGGGGCTGAGGCGGCTGAAATCCATATTGGATGATTGGCACCCATAATTGTATGCCATACAATTTTCTCATTGTATGGAAAATTCTCCTATGCTATGATGAATCTGTAAAGATAGTACAATCGATGCAAAGGAGGGCTATGTGATGAAATGCTATGTTGTCGACGCCTTTACGAAAGAGGTGTTTAAAGGAAATCCGGCGGCAGTCTGCGTCATGGATTCGTGGATATCGGACGAACTCATGCAGCGCATTGCCATGGAAAACAACCTGTCCGAAACGGCCTTTACGGTCAAGGAAGGCGATGCCTATCGTCTGCGCTGGTTTACGCCGGGCGGCGAAATCGACCTGTGCGGCCATGCTACGCTGGCGACGGCCTACGTGCTGGCTCATTTCATAGTGCCGCAAGAACAGGTATTCCGCTTTCAGACGATGAGCGGCGAATTGGTCGTCTCGCGGGACGGCGAGTTGCTGTCTATGGACTTTCCGGCTTACGACATGAAGGAAGTGCCCGTAACGGATACTATGGCAGCGGTCATCGGCGCGCGGCCTGCGGCGGCGTATATGGGCCGGGACTTGGTCTGCGTCATGCCGGCGGAAGACGACGTGCGGCAGGCGAAGCCTGACATGGAGACGATGAAATCCTTAGACGGACTGCTGCTGCATATTACGGCTCAGGGGACGGACTACGACTGCGTGAGCCGCAGCTTCGCGCCGAAGCTCAACGTTCCTGAGGATCCGGTCTGCGGTTCCGGCCACTGTCATATCGTACCTATCTGGGCTAAGGCGCTGGGAAAAGACCAGCTCAAAGCCTACCAGGCGTCGAAACGAGGCGGCGAGCTGTACTGCAGACTTGACGGCGACCGCGTGACCTTGGCAGGATACGCCTGCCTGTATTCCATCGCGGAGCTGAATGTGTAACACTGTGATATATAGAAACACCGCTGCAATTGAAAACATATATGTTTTCAATTGCAGCGGTGTTTTTTTACAGCATATTCCATATTTTAAGATTTTTACTGTATGTAAGAAAACTGTATATTGTATATGATTTTTTTATATGCTATGATGAAAGCAGTGCATAAGATGGAGCGAAATAGGAAATGTCAGGAGGGATAGACATGGATAGAACGGATATGATGCACGTCATGTATGACAAGAAAGGGCCGGCCGTAGCTAAGCGCTTTGCCGCCAGGGGCTTCGAGGCCGTGTATTGTCCGACGAAGGAAGAAGCTCTGAAGACGGCCTTGTCCTATATTCCGGCAGACCACGTCGTATCGTGGGGCGGCTCGGCGTCCATTGACGACATCGGATTGCGGCCTTACGTGCTGGAGCATTACGCCGTTATCGACAGGGATACGGCTAAGACGCCGGAAGACCGGGTGGAACTCATGCGCAAGGCGTTGCTGTGCGACACCTTTCTCATGGGGACGAACGCTGCCGTAGAGGACGGCCAGCTCATCAACATCGACGGCAACGGTAACCGCGTCGCCGCCTTGTCCTACGGGCCGAAGCAGGTCCTTGTCGTCGTCGGCATGAACAAGGTCTGTCCGACTGTCGAGTCGGCTATGGCCAGAGCCCGCTCGACGGCGGCGCCTATTAACATCAACCGCTTTGCCGGCTCGGATACGCCGTGCTATAAGACGGGTATGTGCGCCCACTGCGCGACGACGAACAGCGTCTGCGCCCAGCTGCTGCGCACGCGCGTCTGCCGCCCTGCCGGCCGCATCAAGGTTATCCTGGTCGGCGAAAATTTAGGATATTAATCGTATAGGGGGAATTGCACTATGGAAATGAAATTATTTGACAACTGGAAGGATATTCCGACGATTCATCTGGATCTTATGGACCGCAAGATTTTTACAGGCAAGAACGTCATGCTCGTGCGCAACGAAGTGCATCCGAAGACGACGATGCCGGCCCACAGCCATCCACACGAACAGCTGCTGTACGTAGAGTCGGGAGCCTGCGATGTCATTACAGACGGCCAGGTGCAGCACTTGGAAGCCGGCGGCGTAGCCTGGTTTCCGTCAAATTCAGAACACAGCGTCGTCAATACGGAAGACGTGCCTCTCGTTGTCTTTGATATTTTCACGCCGATCCGTGAAGATTTCCTGAAATAAGAACACCATATAAAAAGACGGTACTGCTGGAACTTGCGGTACCGTCTTTGCGTTTGTTATAAGAGGAATCAGTTTTGTTCCGTCTCCAGAGCCTGCTTCAGGGCTTTGGCGAACTGGTCGGGACAGGACGTGGGCTTGCCGCCGCACTGAATGCCTTCGAGGCGCTGGATTACCTCGGCTGCGTCCATGCCTTCGACGAGGCGGCTGATGCCCTGCAAGTTGCCGGGACAGCCGCCGATAAAGCGGACGTTTTTGACGACGCCGCCGTCCAGATCAAAAAAGATTTGCTGGGAGCATACTCCCACAGGGGTATAGCTGTACATGACCGAGGCCTCCTTATTTCTTCACTAATGCCAGGATGCTTTCCTTGGGATGGACGCCGACGAGGCGGCCTATTTCCGCGCCGTCCTTAAAGGCGACGAGGGTCGGGATGAGTTCGATTTGAAACTGCGACGCCAGTTCCCGCTGTTCGTCTACGTTTACCTTGCCGACCTTGACTTGGGGCTGTTCTTCGGCGATTTCATCGACGACGGGCGAAAGCATTTGGCACGGCCCGCACCAGGCGGCCCAGAAATCGACGAGGACGACGCCCTGGGCCGAGAGGATTTCCTGCTGAAAATTCGCTGCTGTAATCGTAGTTACTGCCATATATATCACTCCTTGGGATAGATTTTTCAAAGACATCTATAGTATACCAAAAAAGGATGGATTTGACAAATATATATCTGTTCAGGCCGGTAAAAGTAAGATATAATAAGGGCAGTTACACTTGATATTCAGATAAGGAGATACGTATGAGAACTGGAACGGGAGTTGTCGACACCGTATTTGACAACGGCATGGTCAAGCTGCGGACGAACCGCAACAATTTGTATACGCCGTGCAGCGGCATGATTTGCAAAAATAACGCCCTGATCGACGCGAAGAACCCTGTTGGAGCGATCAAAGGGCAGTATGTACGATTTAATATTCCCGACGGGAAGATGGGCGTCGGCGGGGCGATGTGCTTCGGCATGCCCCTCCTGATGGTCCTCATCTGGGGCGCTTTCGGCTACGTAAACGGCGAAACCCTCGGCTGGGCCAAGGAGCTGTCGGCCTTCGCCGGCATGATTTTCGGCGGCGTCGTCGGCGCCGTGCTGCTCAAGCGCTACGAGAAAAAAGTCCGCGAAGCCAACACGATGGCGGAAATTACGGAAATCATCGTAGAGCAAACTATTGAAATGGACGATTGGCCGGGAAAATCACAGCAAAATAATTCATAATAGGACTGCCAGGCGTGGGACCGGCATTCGGAGGGCCGGTTCATGGCTTGCGGCTGAAACCGCAGCTTGTGGATGCTTTCTTGTATATTACGAGGAGCATCCATTTTGCATTTCCTGGCTGCATCGGGCAAAGGCTGCTCTCGTGATCCATACGGGCGTGACCGTGCCTTTGTAGAAGGGGACGGGCTCTCCTGCGACGGTTCCGCCCATCTTGCCGACGATGGCGACAGTCGTGTCGCGGGCTTCCATAAAAATAGAATCGATTCCCTGGGCGAAAAGTTCTGCAAAGGTAAAGGCCGCTAATTTCGTACCGATGTGCCTGCCCCGCAGGGCGTTTGTCACGAGGAACCGGCCCCAGTGAAGCTGTCCGCCTTCATGCCAGGCGGCAGCCGTGCCGACGATGACGCCGTCCAGCTCGGCGACCCAGCACTGGGGCTCCATGGCTAGAAAGGCTTCAACGGCGTCCCGGGGGATAAGCTGCTCGCCGTGAAAGACGGCGGTCTGCAGGGCCATGACGGCTTCCATATCCTCGGTCCGGGCTTTTCTGTATCGTAATGATTCCATCAGTATCCTCCTGCTCTATACGTGAAGGCCGGCCTGGTAGGCTGCTTCCATGACCGGCAGGGTGCGGACGGCTCCGGCTTCCATGACGTTGGACGCGTACAGGCGGCCTTTGATTTCATACTGCTCGAAGTGCTCGACAAATCCGTCCAGGTCGCCGAGGGAGCGGGCGATGATGTCTTCGCCTAAGCCGGCGGAGACGATGTAGTATACTTCCTTGCGGCCGAGGTGCTGCCAAATGGGATAGGTACGGTCGATACAGGCCTTCATCTGGGCGCTGACGCCGTAAAAATAGACGGGTGTCGCCAGTACGACGACGTCAGCCTGCTGGAAGGCGCAGAGGATATTTTCCATGTCGTCCTTCTGGATGCAGGCTCCGCCGCTGCGCATGCAGGCGTCACAGGCCCGGCAGAAGCCGATGCGTTTTTCCGCCAGGGGGATAAAGCGTACGCTGTGGCCCGCCTCTTCGGCTCCTTGCTGAAATTGGCGGCACAAGAGGTTCGTGTTTCCGTTTTTTCTGGGGCTGCCCGATAGGATTACGATGTGTTTCATCAGCTGTCATCTCCTTAACGCGTAGTTTCCTTTTACTATTTCATTATACTATATTATTTCCTGCAGCGTATAAGCGTATAACTAAAAACGGCATAGCCGCGAGGGGCTATGCCGTGGTGGCTCGATGTCCGTTTCTCTTAGAATGCCGGGAGAATCGTGCCTTGGAAGTGTTCGTTGATGAATTTTTTAATCGGTTCAGACTGGTAGATAGCCAGGACTTTTTTATACGTTTCGTTATTGGCTTCATCTTCGCGGACGACCATGACGTTAGCGTACGGCGAATCCTTGTCTTCTACGAGGAGGGAATCCTTCTGCGGGTTTAAGCCGGCCGGGATGGCGTAGTTCGTGTTGACGCAGGCCAAGTCCGTATCGTCGAGGGAACGGGGAATCTGGGCGGCGTCGAGCTCGATGAATTCGAGGTGCTTCGGATTGTTTACGACATCCGGTACGGAGGCGTCGACGGAGGTGCCGTTTTTAAGGGTGATGAGGCCGACTTGCTGCAGGAGCAGGAGGGCGCGGCCGCCGTTGGTCGGGTCGTTCGGAATGGTAACCTTAGCGCCGTCGGCGACTTCGCTGATGTTTTTATATTTGTGGGAATATACGGCCATGGGCAGGATAATGGTCTTGCCGATAGAGGTCAGCTTCATGCCCTGGTTTTTGACGACGTTGTCGAGGTAGGGCTGATGCTGCATGGAGTTCATATCCAAATCGCCTTCGGCCAAGGCTTTGTTGGGCTGTACAAAATCGTTGAATTCGACGACCTTGATGGTCAGGCCTTGTTTTTCTGCTTCTTTAGCTACTTGTTCCATGACTTCCGCATGGGGGCCGGCCGTTACGCCGATGGCGATTTCCTTTTTGTCGGCTGAGCCGCTGTCGGAGCTGCCGCAGCCGGCGGCAAATACGCAGGTCGCGGCGATGAGGGCCGCAGCAAGGAGTTTTTTGATAGAAGAGTTCATGGGTTGTTCATCCTTTCTGATACTGAATCAATCACATGGCAAGAGGCAGGACGGCCTGCCATAGGATGGGCCGGCGACGATACGGGTAAAAAGAAAAGCCGTCGACAGATGACGGCTTTGGTTACGTATGTGTTCATCTGTCGGATGTATCCGCTGGACTTGGCACCTATCCCATTTGGGGGTTGCCGCAGCGTCATAGGGCCATTCCCTCGGCTGCTCTTGATGAAATCAATATATGATTGTTGATAAGAATCATACCATCTCTTGTGCCGAATGTCAATATTTTGGCGGCAAAAATTTTCTGACGACAAAAGACGGAGGCAGGATTCCTGCCTCCGCTTTCGGATGTGTGATGGTGTCTCGTTATATATGGTGGTTTAGTAGTTATCGTTTTTCAATTCAAAGAAAGCTTGCGGATGAGCGCAGACCGGGCATACTTCCGGAGCTTCTTCGCCTTCGACGATGAATCCGCAGTTGCGGCATACCCATGTTTTCGTCGCCGGTTTCTTGAAGACCGTGCCGTTTTCGATGTTGGCCAGGAGGGCCAGGTAGCGTTCTTCATGGTGTTTTTCGATTTCCGCTACTTTTTCAAACAGGTAGGCGATGTGTTCGAAGCCTTCTTCTCTGGCTTCTTTGGCGAAGGTCGGGTACATTTCCGTCCATTCGTAATGTTCGCCGGCGGCTGCGTCTTTCAGCGCGTCGATGTCGTTCGGCATGCCGTCGTTGAGCAGTTTGAACCAGATTTTAGCGTGTTCCTTTTCGTTGTTGGCCGTTTCTTCAAAGAAGGCTTTGATCTGTTCGTAGCCGGCTTTTTTTGCTACGCTTGCATAATAGGTGTATTTATTTCTTGCCTGGGATTCGCCGGCAAATGCTGCCATTAAGTTTTTTTCAGTTTTGCTTCCTTTTAATTCCATATCGATACCTCCATGATTTCATACGTAAACTCGCAGCCTGCGCTGCCTCTTGTCAGGTCTCTTTCCTGACCTCTGAGTACATTATACTCTATTTACAAAATAAAATCAATGGATAATAATTATTTTTTAATAAAAATGGAAAAATTATTCTTTCACTGTGTCCGACTCAGATCGCCGCGGTTCTTTGGCATCGGCAGTGCGTTTCGATTCCGTGTCCTTGCTGCTTTCGCGGGAGGCGGAACGCTTCGGCTCGGAAACGGCCTGTTCGGCGTCTTCGGCCTTAGAGGAAAGTCTGCTTTCGGCTTCCTTTTTTATGGCGTCGATGTCGGCGTGGGACGAGGAGAACGTTTCGAGGGTGTCGTTCAGCGTGTCGGACAAGGTGCTCTGCGTATCCTTTGCCGTGTCGGTCAGGTCGCCGTACTTTTCCTTGAGATGGGCTTCCAGCTCGCTGGCCTGGCCGGGATACATCGTTTTCAGCCGTTCAAAGAGCTCGGCCTTCGAGGCGTTTCCCCGCTTGACCGCTTCTTCAAAGGCCTTATATTCCTGATAATAGGCAAGCCAGCGCTGGAGGCGGGCGTAGTCGTTGCTCAGGAACGACTGGACGCTGAGAAAGGAAAAGACCAGCGTCAGGATGAGGCATATGACGACTTTTCCCATTATCCGTCCCTCCTTTGCGGGTTTCTGGCATTGCGGGCCGTGCGGTGGCAGGCCTGGCTGGCGTACGACGCAGTCAGGGCCGCGAACAGCAGGGCCAGGACGGCGAAGGCCATCGTCGAGACGGACAGCGTCGGCAGGGGCAGCAAATCCGAGAAGATATACGGCGGCAGGCTGTATACGGCGATGGAGGCGAGGAGCGCCAGGGCGAAAGCGAAGAATAGTATGGTGCTGACGATATTGAACAAGGCCCCGAATATGTCTAAAAAGGGGCTGGCAATGGCCTTTGCCGCCTGGGGGATGGCCGCCTTGTCATTCCACTGCAGCTCGTCTTCACCGGCTGTCCGTTTTGTAGGACCTTTCGCCTTAGGACGCTGGGGCCCTTCGGCGTAAGCATCGTAGTTTCGGGGCGGCTCGGGCTGCGGCATGGGATAGTAGGCTTCCCGGATTTTGGGGCGGCGGCGATGGGCCGGGTCTTTTTCCCAATCGTAGAATTGGGACGGCTTGGCAGGGGCAGCCTCGGGCGCCTCCTGCGCCGGCGCGTCGGCGGAGCCGGTCATGCTGAGATTGTCTTCCGGCACGATGGGTTTGCCGATATAGTAGCGGTATATGTTTTTAGGATGGCCCAGCTTGGCGCATACTTCTTCTTCCGTCAGGCCCTTTTTCGCGCCCAGGCGGAACTGTTCTTCGCAGTCTTCCAAGATCCCTTTCAAATCGGTCTTGTCGCTGCGGCGGAAGTAGTACTTCAAGAGGTCCATGAATTCCGTCTTTCTCATGGTTTTTTACCTTTCCGTGCGGCGCTGCTTCAGGGCTGCTTCGTACTGCTGGTGGTATTTGGCGCCGTACTGCCAGGCGGCGATGGAAATGGCCATGACGGCGATGATGATGACGAAGCGCAGGGGCGTCGGCAAGTGGGATAAGAAGGAAATGGCCGCTAACGGCTCGGCTTCCAGGGCGATACAGACGGCGACCCAGATCAGCAGGGCCAGGGTCATGAGCGTGCAGACGCCGCCGAGGGTATAGAGAAGCAAATACGTATAGCGCAGTTTTTGTAAGTTCGGTGTCAAGTCGGTGCCTCCTTGCAGAAAATAAAAAAAGATAGGGGCTCGATAGGCCGGCTATTATCCAATATACTACCACAGGGAGGGCGAAAAGGGAATAGAAGGGCTGCCGGGCCTCTTTTTCTCTATCCTTTTCGGGCATTACCCTATATACTATATATACTATCGTTTTTTATCAGAAAAGGAGAATGTATATGGCAAATTTTATTCGGTATCATATCGGTGACGTCGTACAGATGAAAAAGCCCCATCCCTGCGGCTCAAACGAATGGGAGGTCATGCGTATCGGCGTCGATTTCGTCATCCGCTGCTGCGGCTGCGGCCATCGGGTCATGATTCCCCGGCCGAAGTTTGAAAAGGCCGTGAAGAAAATTTTAAAACAAGCCGAAGAAGACGTGTAAAAAAAGTAAAATTTTTAAGAAAAGGTATTTTTATTTCGCCTCCAGTGTGTTACAATTTATGTCAGCCATTACTTTATCGATTTACCTTGATAAAGTAATAAAGCAAAATAGACAGACGTAAAAGGAGGTCATGCGATGAAACCGAATACGCTTGATGGGGTGAAAATGCTTCATCATGACGAAATGCGCAATTATGACCGAATTCAGGGAAAGATTATTTCCGTAATCATGAACCACGGCTGCAAGATCGTCGAGACGCCGAGCTTTGAAGATTACGACGTATATCAGCATTTTTTTCCGCACCTGCGCCGGCAGATGGTAAAGACCGTCGATACGGACGGACGGGTCCTCGTCCTGCGTCCCGACGTGACGCTGCCCCTCGTAGAGTCGGCGGCCCGGGAGTTTCCCCGGCCGAACCAGCTGCTGAAGTTCGGTTACGTGAGCACCGTCTTTCGGGAATATTTCGGCCGCAGCACCTACGGCAAGGATTTCCTGCAGGGCGGCATTGAAATCCTCGGCGATCCGAGCCCCGAGTGCGACGGCGAGGTCATCGTCATGGCTGCGGAAATCCTAAAGGCCGTCGGCGTCGAAAACATCCGCATTGACATCGGCACCGCAGCGTATACGCAGGCCTTGTTCGACGCCCTGCCCTTGCAGGAAGCGGAGAAGGACCGGCTGCGGGCCTATCTGGCCGACCGCAATCTCGTCGCCCTGCGCCGCTATCTGAGCGGCTTGTCCCTGCCGGGAAACGCCCGCTGCGCCCTGGAAGCGCTGCCGGTCCTGTTCGGACCGTACGCCCAGACCCTGGGCAAGGCGAAGGACTATTGCCTGAACAGCGGCATGCTCAACGCCCTGGCGCGGCTGGAAAAAATCTACGATTATATTTTATACGCCGGCTTTGCCGACAAGGTGCAGCTCGACTTCGGCTTTGCCAGCCGGCTGGGCTATTATACGGACATGGTGTTCAAGGTATACGTCGACGGCGCGCTGTACGACGTCATCGACGGCGGCCGCTACGATACGCTGTCGGCCCAGTTCGGCATCGACCGGCCGGCCTGCGGCTTCGGCATGAACATCAACTTATTGTACGAATTCATGAACGACGCCGGCCTGCTGGCCCAGGCGGAGCCGTCGTTCCAGCTGGCCGTTTCCTATGCGGCGTCGGATCAGGTCATGGTCCGCGATTTGATGCGCTGGCGCAGCCAGGGGTTCCGCGTGGCGGCCTACCCCGAGTCGTCCTTTATCGACAGCCGCGATTACAGCATCCACGCCGTATACCGCGGCGGCTCGTATTACAAGGACGGCCGGGCCGTGACGGCGGCAGATCTGGAAGAAGCGATGAGGGGGCTTTAAGATGGCGATTCACATTGCCCTAGCTAAGGGGCGCATACACAAGGCGGTCATGGCCTATTTGCAGGAAAGCGGATATGCCTTTCCGACCTATACCGCCGACAGCCGCAAGCTGATTTTTGAAGACAGTACGGGAACGCTCAAGGTGACCCTCGTCAAATCGCCGGACGTAGCCGTCTACGTCGAACGGGGAGCGGCTGACGTGGGCATCGTCGGCGAAGACGTCCTGCTGGAAGAAGCGCCGGGAGCCGGCGTGTACGAAATCTTCGATTTGGGCATCGGCCGCTGCCGCATGGCCGTCGCGGCCATTGCCGGCAAGCCCGTGGATATGACGAAGCGCATTACCGTCGGCACGAAGTATCCCCGCATCGCCCGCCGCCATTTCGAGCAGAATCACCGCAGCGTCGATATTATCAAGCTGAACGGGTCCGTCGAGCTGGCGCCTATCGTGGGGCTGGCCGACGTCATCGTCGATATCGTCGAGACGGGAAATACGCTGAAAGCCAACGGCCTGGAGGTCGTCGAGTATTTCATGGATTTCAGCGCCCGCATGATCTGCAATCCCGTGTCGTTTAAGATGAAATACGAAGACATACGGCGTCTCGTCGACGTCGTCAAAGAGAAGGATTTGGAAGCATAAGCGAGGGGGCATGGACAGTGGAATGGATAGAAGTTCCTGAAGAAGGGCTGACGCTGCGGCAGGTCCGGGCGATTACGGCGCGGAACCAGTCGGAAAGCGAGGCCATTCGCCAGAGAGTAGAACATATTTTGCAGGCTGTGCAGGAACGGGGCGACGAAGCCCTGAAGGAATTTACGGCCATATTTGACGGGCCCTTTCTCGATTCGTTTCTCGTAACGGAAGAAGAAATCGACGCGGCCGTCGCGGCTGTTGGATCCGACTTCATGGCTGTGTTGGAAGAGGCGGCGGCCAATATCCGGACGTATCACGAACGGCAGGTCGAGACGACGTGGATGGATACGTTCCGCCCCGGCGTGCGCTTAGGGGCGAAGTTTACGCCGATACAGCGCGTCGGCGTGTACGTTCCCGGCGGCACGGCGGCCTATCCGTCGACGGTGCTCATGGATATCATCCCGGCTCACGTCGCCGGCGTGCCGTCTATTGCCGTCTTTACGCCGCCCAAGAAGGACGGCTCCGTCAATCCCTATATTTTGGCGGCGGCCCGCGTCGCCGGCGCGACGGAAATCTACAAAGCCGGCGGAGCCCAGGGCGTTGCCGCGGCAGCCTTTGGCACCGAATCCATCCCGCCGGTCTTTAAAATCGTCGGGCCGGGCAACGCCTACGTAGCCATGGCCAAGCGCCTCGTCTTCGGCACCGTCGGCATCGACATGATCGCCGGGCCGAGCGAGGTCGGCGTGCTGGCCGACGATACGGCCAACCCCGTCTGGGTGGCGGCGGACCTGCTGGCCCAGGCGGAACACGACGCGCGGGCGGCGGTCTTCCTCGTCACGCCGAGCCGCGCCTTGGCGGAAAAGGTAGAAGCAGAAGTCCGTCGGCAGCTCGACGAATTGCCGCGGCGGGATATTGCCGCGCCGTCGGTAGAACAGTACGGAAAGATTTTTGTGACGAAGGATATGAACCAGGCCGTCGAGGTCATGAACCTCATTGCGCCGGAGCATTTGGAGCTGGATACGGCCGACGCTGAAACTCTGGCTGGAGATATCGTCAACGCCGGCGCGATTTTCATCGGCCCCTATACGCCGGAGCCCATCGGCGACTACTTCGCCGGGCCGAACCATACCTTGCCGACGATGGGGACGGCGGCCTTTTCGTCGCCTCTGGGCGTGTACGATTTCGTCAAGCGCAGCAGCCTGCTGCAGTACGATAAGGAAGCCTTTGAAGCCGTCGCGGAAAAAGTCATGGCCTTTGCCAATGTCGAAGGCCTGCAAGCTCACGGGCTGGCTGTAAAGAGGAGGATGGACCATGAATAAAGAATGGCTGCGCCGGACGATACGTTCCTTCGAGCCCTACGTCGTCCCGGAAATCAAGGAGCGCACCGTCATCAACGCCAACGAAAGTCCTTATAATATATTTGATTTTCCCGAAGTGAAGGCGGAATTTTTGGCCCGCCTGAGCCAAACGCCGTCGTATCACTATCCCGATCCTTTCGCCGAGGAGCTGCGGGCGGCCTTGGCCGAATACGTGTCGTGCCGGCCTGAGGAAGTCCTCGTCGGCTGCGGCGGCGATGAAATCATCAGCATCATTGCCAATACCTTTTTGAACGAAGGCGATACGGTCCTCGTCCACGGGCCGACCTTCGACATATACGGCATCGACGCCCAAATCGTCGGGGGCAAGGTCGTAGAGATTCCCGATTTGCCGGGCTTTACGCGCGACAGGAAGTCCTTGCTGCAGGCTGTACAGGAGCTGCAGCCGAAGCTGACGGTACTCTGCAATCCCAATAACCCGACAGGCGAGCTCCTGCCCCTGTCGTTCTTGGAAGCGGTCTTACAGGCCTCGCCGAATCCTGTCGTCGTCGACGAAGCGTATATCGAATTTGCCGGCAGCGACAGCATCATTACTAAATTGGCTGATTACGACAACCTCATCGTCATCCGCACCTTGTCCAAGGCCTTCGGGCTGGCCGGCGTCCGCGTCGGCTACGCCGTGGCGCAGAAGGAGGTCATCGACGCCTTGTCGCTGGTCAAGCTGGTCTACAATGTAGGTAATTTAGCGCAGATTGCGGCGCTGGCGGCCATGAAATACCGCGATGTGATATTGGCCCATAACATCCCGCCGACTATTGCCGCCCGCGAGTATCTGGCGGCGGAGCTGAAGCAGATAGACGGCGTCACCGTATACGACAGCGTGACCAACTTCGTCCTCATCCGGGTGCCCGACGGGCCGGCCGTCGTCAATGCCTTGAAGAAGGCCGACATCTGCGTCCGCTTTTACAAGGCCGCGGCCCTGCAGAACTGCCTGCGCATTACCGTTACGACGAGGGACGTCGTACAAAGAGTTGTCGAAGTGATTCGAAAGGAGGTCGGCCATGCGTAGCGCCCAGATAGAACGGGAAACGGCGGAAACGCAGATTGCCCTTTCTCTCAATATAGACGGTACGGGAACCTTTGCCGGTACGACGGGCATCGGCTTTCTCGACCACATGATGAATTTGCTGGCCTGCCACGGCGGCATGGATATTACCCTCCACGTCCACGGCGATTTGGATGTAGATACCCATCACACCGTGGAGGATCTGGCTATTGTATTGGGCGGCGCGCTGGCTCAGGCCTTGGGCGACAAAAAGGGCATCCGCCGCTACGGCATGTTTTACTGCCCCATGGACGAAGCCCTGACCCGCGTCGTCGTCGACCTGAGCGGACGGCCCTATCTGGTATACGACGTGAAGCTGAATGTCGAGCGCATCGGCGCCTTCGAGACGGAAATGCTGAAAGAATTTCTCTACGCCTTATCCGTCCACGGCCGCATGAACCTGCACGTGACGAATCTCTACGGCGAAAACGCCCACCACATCGTCGAATCGGTTTTCAAGGCCCTCGGCCACGCCCTGCGCGAAGCCGTGTCGCTCAGCGGCGACGAGTCGGCCGTCTTGTCTACGAAGGGGGTGCTGTAGCGTGAAGGTAGCTGTTATCGATTACGAAGTTGGCAATTTGGCCAACGTGTACAACGCCTGGAAGCGCCTGGGCGTGGCCGTCGACATTACCCGCGACCCGGCGGTCATCCGGCAGGCCGATTTCATCGAGCTGCCCGGCGTCGGGGCCATTCGCGACGCCATGGCGAACCTGAAAAAATTCGAGCTCATTCCCGTACTGGAAGAGCAGGTCCGGGCGGGCAAGTTTTTCATGGGCGTATGCCTGGGCATGCAGGCGTTGTTTGAAAAGGATTACGAAGGCGGCGAATACGACTGCCTTGGCTTTCTGCCCGGCGACATCGTGCCGTTCCGCACGACGCTGAAGGTGCCGCATATGGGCTGGAACGAGCTGGAATTCCGCAGCAGCCACTGGCTGCAGAAGGGGCTGCCGGCCCATCCCTACGTGTATTTCGTCCATTCCTATCATAAGTCGCCTGCCGATTCGCCCGACGTCATCGCTACGGCCGATTACGGACAGGCCGTGCCGGCTATCTGCGGCCGGGACAACGTCCTGGGATTTCAGTTCCATCCCGAAAAGAGCGGCCCCGTAGGGGCGCGGCTCCTGCAGAATGTCATTGCGTACGTACAAGAGAAAGGATGAGACTATGATCGTATTTCCGGCGATAGATATACAAGGCGGCAAGGTCGTCCGCCTGCGCCAGGGCGTGAAGGAAGACAGCACGACCTACTTTGACGATCCCGTAGAGACGGCCGTCAAATGGCGCGATGAAGGGGCTATGTTCCTGCACGTCGTCGATTTGGACGGCGCTTTTTCCGGCGATCGCCGCAACGCCGACGTCATTGGCCGCATCTGCGACGCCGTCGACATTCCCGTCCAGGTGGGCGGCGGCATCCGCAGCGAAGAAGCGATTGAAACGTATTTGGAAGAAGGGGTCAACCGGGTCATCATCGGCTCCAAGGCCGTAGAAGACGCCGCCTTTATTACGGACATGGCCAAGAAATACGGCTCGGCCCTGGCTGTTTCCATCGACGCCAAGGGCGACATGGTGGCGACGCGGGGCTGGGTAGACGGCAGCGATAAGGAAGTCCTGCCCTTTGCCCATTTTCTCTTGTCCATCGGCGTCAACACCATCGTGTATACCGACATCAGCCGCGACGGCATGCTGACGGGGCCGAACATGGAAATGCTGTCCCTGTTGCAGCAGCTGCCCTTCATCCGCCTCATCGCCTCAGGCGGCGTGAGCGGCATCGACGATTTGAAGCAGCTCCAGGCCATGAAGGTCTACGGGGCTATTACGGGGAAGGCCTTGTACGAGGGGAAAGTTACAATGGCTCAAATCCGGGCGTTAGGGGGAATGTAGGATGCTGGCCAAACGAATCGTACCGTGCCTGGACGTGCGCGACGGCCGCGTCGTCAAGGGCAAGCAGTTTAAAAATATACGCGACGTAGACGACCCAGTGAAATTAGGGAAATTTTACTCGGAGCAAGGGGCCGATGAGCTCGTTTTCTACGATATTACGGCGACCCATGAAAAGCGGAATATCTTCATCGACGTCGTCCGGGCCGTAGCTGAAGCTATCGACATTCCCTTTACGATCGGCGGCGGCATCGCCAGTATCGACGATTTCCATCAGGTACTGCGGGCCGGGGCCGACAAGGTGTCGGTCAATTCGGCGGCAGTGATGCGGCCCGACCTCATCCGCGAGGCGGCGCTGCGCTTCGGCAGCCAGTGCGTCGTCTTGTCCATCGACGCCAAGCGCGACGGCCGCGGCAGCTGGCAGGTATACGTTGAAGGAGGCCGGAAAAATACGGGCATCGATGCCATTGCTTGGGCAAAGCAGGGCGTGGCCCTGGGAGCCGGGGAAATCTGCATGAATTCCATGGATGCCGACGGCGAAAAAGCCGGCTTTGATTTAGAGCTGAACCGCCGTCTGGTGACGGAGCTGCCCGTGCCGATTATCGCCTCCGGCGGGGCCGGGACGATGGAAGATTTCAAGCGCGTCTTTGACGTCGGCGTCGACGCAGCCCTGGCGGCGTCGGTCTTTCATTTCGGACAAATCCCCATTCCGGAGCTGAAGAAATACCTGAAAGAACAGGGCGTTGCCATGAGAGGAGCAGAATAGTGGAAACAGTAGGTTTGACAGATATAAAATTTGACGACAAAGGCCTCGTGCCGGCCGTCGTGCAGGAAGGGCGGAGCGGCAAGGTCCTCATGGTAGCCTATATGAACGCCGAGTCGCTGCAGAAGACCGTTGAAAGCGGCGAAACGTGGTTTTACAGCCGCAGCCGGCAGGAGCTGTGGCATAAGGGCGAAACGTCGGGCCATTTCCAGAAGGTACGGGATATCTTTGTCGACTGCGACGCCGACACGCTTCTGGTCGTCGTAGACCAGATCGGCGCGGCCTGCCATACGGGCAGCAAGTCGTGCTTCTTCCGCCGCCTCGACGGCTGGGACGGGACGTATGCGGGCAGCCTGTCTATGCTGTCCGATTTGCGCGACGAGATTGAGGAAAAGAAGATTCATCCGACGGAAAAATCGTATACGGCCTATTTGCTCCAGACCGGCATGGATAAGATCTGCAAGAAAATCGGCGAAGAATCGGCGGAGGTCATCATTGCCGCCAAAAACGCCGACGCCGGCGACGGCGCCGACCTGCGCCTGGAAGTATGCAAGGAATCGGCCGATTTGCTCTATCACCTATCTGTATTGTGGGAAGCGGCCGGCGTCAGCGTTAACGACGTCATGGCCGTATTGGAAGAACGGTCCCACGTCAAGGGAAATAAGAAAACGGTCGGGCATTTAGATAAGACCTTTTAAGGAGTCATCATGAAAACTGTTATTTTTGACGTAGACGGCGTGCTTCTCAGCGAAAAACGCTATTTCGACGTGTCGGCCCTGACGGTATGGGAATGGTACTACAGCCCGTCGTTTATGAATCTGGGCCATGAAACGGTCAGGGCGGAGCTGACAGACGAAGAAATCGACGCCCTGCGAGCCCGCTTTTGGCTCGACGACGCCATCCTGATCTGGCTCAAGAAGCACGGTGTCAACAGCAACTGGGACATGACCCACGCCCATATTGTGGCGACGTTGTGGATGCTGCTGGAGCAATACAAGGCCGACGGCCATTCGCTGGACGATATTGTCATAGAATCGATGGCCGACGTCTGCGCCCTGGGCCGGCGGCTGCAAGGGTACGCCGTTCCCGACGCCGCAGCGGTCATGGAGCGCCTTGCCGGAGCCGTGCCGGACGATGCCGGCAAGGATGACGTGTTCGCGTATTTGACGAAAGCCATCGAAGCCTCCTTGGGGATTGCTGCGCCATGGTCGGCTCTCGATTCCCCGTTATGGCAGCTGCACTTTGAAGCCTTTCAGGAATGGTATTTCGGCGACGAATTGTATGAACAGACCTACGGCAAGGCGCCCTATGCGCCGGGGAAGGAAGGCTTTCTGCGCCGTGAAGTCCCCTTGGGAACGGCCGAGGGCATACGGCGCATGTTTCAGGAGCTGAAGCGGCGCGGCTATGCCCTGGCCATTGCTACGGGACGGTCGCGTATGGAGACGGCCGTTCCCTTTGCGGCCTATCATTGGGACGAAGAATTCGATCCCCGTCACGTGGCGACCTATACGGACGTAGACGAAGCATCGAAGATGCTGGGCCTGTCCCTCGACAAGCCGAATCCCTTCGCCTATTACGCCGGGGCCTTCGGTACCTATCCCGAGCGGTATGCTGAGTATGTCAGCCGCCCCGATGAGTTCAAGGACGGCGAGTACTACATCGTCGGCGACTCTATGGCCGATATTTGGTGCGCCAAGGCCATGGGAGCCGTCATGATCGGGACGCTTACGGGGCTGGACGGCCCGGCGGCGCGGGCTATGTTCGAAGCGGAGCAGGCCGACTACATCGTTGATTCTGTAGAAGATATGTTGGATATATTGAAATAATGCGAAAGCTGCCGTAGGAAGAATGATTTTCTTCGTGCGGCAGCTTTTTATAGTGTGTAGTGCATTCATTTGACGGCGGCAGTGCCGGCAGTCCCTATGCATTTTTGGAAGACAGTAAAACAGGGCCGCGCGTCCTGCGCAGCCCTGCCTGCTGAGAGAGAGAAAATATATAAAGGAATGTGGTATCGGAATTATTGACGAGCCGCTTTGACGGAAGCGATGAACTTTTTAGCTGCTTCGGTGATTTCAGCCGGCGTTTTTCCGCCGCCTGTCAGCGCTCCGCCTGCGCCGACAGCTACGCAGCCGGCTTTGATCCATTCGCCGGCGTTTTCGGCGTTGACGCCGCCTGTCGGCATGAGAGGAGCCTGAGGAATGGGGCCGTGGATGGCTTTGATCGCTTTCATGCCCAAAATTTCGCCCGGGAAGATCTTGATGACATCGGCGCCGGCTTCAAGAGCTGCGATGACGCCGTTGAGGGTCGTCGTGCCAGGCATGACGGCGATGCGGTAGCGGTTGCACAGCTTGACCGTTTCCAAATCAAAGGCCGGCGAAACGATGAACTGCGCGCCGTTTAAGATGGCGATGCGGGCCGTGACGGCGTCGAGGACGGTGCCGGCGCCGATGACGACGTCGGGGTTATCGGCATATTTCTTGGACAACGCGGCGATGACTTCATGAGCCTGAGGCGTCGTGAAGGCCAATTCGATAATCGTGACGCCGCCGGCGATGCAAGCGTCGGACATAGCCATGGCTTCTTCCGCGTCTTTGCCGCGAATGACGGCGCAAACGCCGACTTCCTGAATTTTCTTTACTACGTCGATCTTATCCATCATGTGAGTTCCTCCTATACATTCTGCTTGATCTTTTCAATCATGTCTGCGTATTCTTCGTCGGTCAGGAAGACGCGCTGCGGGTTCATCTCGAAGGTCGTGTTCCATTCGAACTGGTCCTTGTACTTCGGCACGAGGTGGACGTGCAGGTGACAGCCCGTGTCGACGTAGGAGCCGTAGTTGACCTTGTCAGGATGAAAGGCCGCGTGAATGGCCTTGGCGGCGCGGGCTACGTCGTCATAAAAGGCATGGCGTTCTTCGGCGCTCATGTCGGTCATTTCGCTGATGTGGTCCTTATAGGCGACGATGCAGCGGCCGGGATGGCTCTGTTCCTTGAATAAGATGAGCATGCTGACGGGCAAGTCGCAGATGTAGATGCCGAACTTCGCCAGCGGCTCGCCTTTTACGCAATATCCGCAGTGGGTGTCGATCATAACCAATCTCCTCCTATGGATACAAAGAATACGGGAAGGCCGGCGAATGCGGCGTCGGCCCTTCCTGTATAAACTTGTATACTAGTATTATATCAGATAGTTCCCAATAATTTCAATCTATTTTCCAAGATTATTCGATGGTGCCGTGTTCCCATTTGCCGTTGTTCAGGTCTTCGGCAATCTGTTTGAATTTGTCGTCTGTCAAACCGTAGAAGAAGTACAGGATGATGGCGGCAATGCCGAGGGCGACGCCGGGGTACAAGGTCATGGCGGCCTTGATGCCCGTCAGGGTCATTTCGCTCTGTACGGCGTTGGCTACATAGCCCGTGAGGACCAGGATGCCCGAGCTTACGATAGCGGCGATGGCCTGGGCGATTTTGCGGGAGAAGTTGAAGGCCGCGTAGGTAATGCCTTCTTTACGGATGCCGTTGTGCCATTCGCTGTAGTCGATGACGTCGGAGACGAAGGCCCACGTAATGCCGTTCGGAATCGCCAGGGCGACATAGCCGATAGTGACGAGGATGATGAAGGAATAGAGGTTCGTCGGGATGACGAAGTTCAGAATGTCTGCCGCGCAGCCGATGAGCAGGCCGCCGATGGCTGTCTTTTTCTTGCCGAACATCTTTACCAGCTTCGGAATGAGCAGGATGCCGATGACCGAGCAGCCCATCATGATGCCGTTGACGACAGGCTGCAGGCCCATGTGGCCCAGGTTATACTGGCAGAAGAAGATCATCATCTGGTTGTTCGTATTCATGGCGGAAATCGTGAATAAGGTCATCAAGATAATGCACAATAACGGCTTGTTGGTAAATACGATTTTGATGTAGTCGGAGAATTTCGCTTTCTGTTCCTTCGCCGTATTTCTCTTGACGGGAACGTGTTCGTGACAGTTGAAGTAGCAGATGGCAAAGCCGAGGACACCGACGACAGCCATGACGATGGAAGCTACGAAGAAGCCGTGATGGGGCTGGTCAAAGAGCAGTACGATGGGGACGAAGGCGATGCCCGTAATGAGCTGGGCCCCGATGGAGCCGGCCTGACGGGTCGTAGCCATCTGGCTTCGTTCTTCGACGTCGCGGGTCATGACGCTGGCTAACGATGCGTAGGGGATATTCGTGAAGGAATAGACCAGGCCCCAGGCCATGTAAGCGCCGTAGGCGAAGAGGATTTTGCCGGCTGTGGAAATTTCCGGCATCGTAAAGGTAATGACCGTGAGGATAGCGAGGATGATGCTGGAAATCATCATGACCGGGCGGAATTTGCCGCGGGGGCCGATGTTTTTGCGGCTGTCGATAGCCGAACCGGCGATAGGATCCATGAAGGCGTCGAAGATCTTCGTGAAGGCGAAGATCCCGGCTACGGCGCCGGCGGGGATAGTGCAGACGTCGATCCAGTATTTCGTCAAATAGGCCTGGCCCAAGTCGAACATGAAGCCGTTCCCAAAATCGCCGAAGCCGTAACAGATTTTTTCACGCCACGACAGTTTGACGTGGCCCGTTTTGGCGGCGTCCGTTCCGACGGCCGCCGTTGC
>NZ_SJOT01000025.1:0-40886 GCF_012027795.1 Megasphaera sp. SW808 | reverse complement strand
GTTTAGGCTGCTCTCCGCTTATTGGTGCTGTTGATAGAAAGGAGATGATGCAAAATGGCTGAAATTCACGTACCGCAGGAAGTCATTGACGCACTGGCAACCGAAGAAGCAAAGGCCCTTATGGAAGGCTTGCAAGACCCAGAGCTTCGGGCTAATCCGGCTTTCCTCGCTAAAGTGCGTCAGTTCTTAAAAGACAACAATTTCCTCACGACACCAGAGACCAAGGGTGTCAAGGAAATCAAGCGTGATGTCTCCCATATTCCCACCTTCATGGAGTTAGTCGATGAAGCGTAAGGAATGGAGCCAGAGCGACATCAAGAACGCCTACGAGAACTTCTGGGCGTTCGTCTATATTGTCTGGCATGAGATTGGTCTTCCGGCCCCTACGCCGGTACAGCTGGACATCGCAAATTATTTGCAGCACCCCCCGACAGACCGCATCATCATTGAGGGCTTCCGTGGGGTGGCAAAGTCCTTCCTGACTTGTGCTTTTGTTGTCTGGACACTTTGGAAGCAACGACAGGATAAGGTCTTGATTGTCTCCGCTTCCGGCGATCGTGCCGACGCAAATGCTCGCTTCATCAAGCGTATTATCCAGACCATAGATTTCCTGGCTGAAATGAAAGCCAGTAAGAATCAGTTAGACACCCAGAACATCTTCGACGTTGGGGGAGCCGTGCCGGATATTTCCCCCAGCGTGAAGTCTATTGGTATCACCGGCCAGATTACGGGGACTCGTGCTGACTTACTGATTGCTGACGACGTGGAGATACCCAAGAACTCCGCAACGCAGGCACAACGGGATAAGCTATCCGAAGCCGTTAAAGAGTTTGATGCTATCTTAAAGCCCGGTGGCCAGATTATTTATCTAGGAACGCCGCAGACAGAAAGCTCCCTGTACAACACCTTGCAGGATAGAGGGTACAAGGCTCGTGTCTGGCCTGTTCGTTACCCCCCATTAGAGGAATGCGAAGACCATTACCAAGACACCCTAGCTCCCTTCATCTATGACAAGCTCAAGGCGAATCCTGCGCTTGCCGGACAGCCGACAGACCCCCAGCGGTTTGACGAGCTGGAAATCACGAAGCGAGAGTTGTCATACGGTAAGGCAGGCTTTGCCCTGCAATTCATGCTCAATACTCGCTTGTCTGATGCTGAGAAATATCCGCTCAAAGTGGCTGACTTGATCGTTACACCCCTTGACCTGTATGAAACCAGCGTCAAATGGGCGTGGGCGAATGGCCGTGACCAGCTCATCAAAGACATCCCTTGTACGGCCCTGACTGGTGACTTCTTCTATGCGGAGTTGTCTCGGAGTGCAGAGACGCTGCCGTATGACTACACTATCATGGCGATTGACCCGTCAGGCCGAGGGAAGGATGAGACCTCCTATGCCGTACTAAAGTATCTGAATGGCTACTTGTTCCTGATGGATGTCGGGGGATTCAAGGAAGGGTACAGCGATATTGTTCTGACCCAGCTTGCCAACCGTGCAAAGTTCTGGAATGTCGATTTGATTGTCCCCGAAGACAACTATGGTGACGGCATGTTCACGAAGCTCATGACTCCTGTGTTTACGAAAATACATCCCTGCGGCATTGAGCCGGTCAAGAACAGGGGACAGAAGGAGCTGCGTATCATTGACACGTTAGAGCCGGTTATGATGCGGCATAAGCTGATTGTCAATCGCCCTGTCATCGAAGCAGACTATAAGGTATTCCAACAGGACTACAACTACTCGCTGATTTACCAGATGACACGGCTATGCCGGGATAAGGGGGCCTTGGCCCATGATGACCGGCTGGAAGCGGTAGCCATCGGTGTCGCTCATTTCTTGGAGAACATGGATATAAACGAGTCTGAGAAGATTACGGAAATCTCCGAGGAAGAACTGGACAGATGGATGAATGTGAGTGTAATTGATAAATATGCAAAAGATGATACTAGATATGCAAGATTGGAGAGCCTGAAAAGGTAGGAGAAATTTAATTGTCACATGAATATGACAAATTCTAATTGTCACATGATATGAAGAAAGCCGAGTAAAACTATATAAGAGTATATAAGGAAGGCTAAGACGGTTGTATACATATATAATTATTCCTTGACTGTCCCCGAAGGGGAGTACAAGGATAGTTATAATATGATAGCCTTTCCTTGACATACCCTTACGGTCTTACTCCTGATTACTTCTCCTTACTTATTACTCCTGATTCTTCTTCTCTCCCAATATAAAACAAATAACCAGTAACCAAAGAGAACCAGTAACTACTGACTGATGACTGATTGTTAGTAGCTGCTGGTTCTTTTCTTATTACTGGTTCCTTATTACTACTGATTATTTTAATTAACGAAAGGAATGACTACTCATGGCAAGAAGACCAAAACGTAATCCCTATTCTCCTGTTTCTTTAGACCCTAAGACCTTCCTCGACACCTCTAGTAACCGATGGTCTGACCGTATCATGTTTTCCCCCAGAGAAGTGTCCGAGCTGACTGGAATACCTCTCACGGGTGTCTATGAATTGTGCCGTGACGGACACCTGCAAGCCTTCCAGATTGGCAAGCGGTGGCGCATTCATCGTGATGGTCTGTACAAGTACCTCAAGCATCAGCTTGACACGGCCATTATACTATAAGCACTAATAAGCACCTAAAACCGTAAAAACGGCGTATTTTAGAAGTATCAAGGAAATGAACCGGATCTATAAAGTAATATGGAGTAAAGTAAAGCATCAGTACGTCGTCGTGTCCGAGCTGGCTCATCGGGATGGAAAACGGAGCAGCGCGGCGAGCAAGAGTATGCGCAGCCGGATTGCGGCGCTAGCGGTTTGCGGAGCGATAGCTGTATTCGGAGTATTGCCAATACAACAAGTTTTTGCTGCAGCAGACTCCACGAATCCGAGTCAATATATAGCAATTAAAGTTCCAAGTGATAAAAAACAGTATGACAGTATGGTTGTTAGAGAGAAAAATGATAAATATTATTATTTATACGGCAATAGTGGGTTTAACGCTCCTGCATATGTTAAGCAAAAGTTAACATATATGGAAAATGGTAAAGAGGTGACAGCAGAATTTTTCGTGCGTGATGGATATACTGTTGAGGCGAAGTATGGTGAACGCCATGACAATACCAGTAATAATTTACAAATAAGCGCATATAAAAACTCGGATGCTCCCTTTAATGCAGATGATGGGTTATTAACGTCTACTCAAATATTAGGTACTTCCAGTGAGTATAAAACTTTAGTGGGGCAAAGCCTAATAGATACTAGTGCAGGTAAATTCGGTGGGGCAGTTAATTCTCCAAGCGCAGGGGTAACAAGTGGGGCTGAGTTTTTTACAAAAGATAAGAAATTGTCCTATTCGCAGAATTTTAAAACAGTAGAATGGAACGACGCTAAAAATTTGTATCAATATAAAGGTAGAGACGTTGCTCTGCAAAATGTGTATGTAATTGACGGTAAAGCCGGTGTATTTGTTGTTGAGAATGATGAAGTTTATACAGGCACAGTTTTTGGCAAAAACAATGAATTATTAACAACAGCTACAGACAAGAATGGTACTTACTATAGTACATGGTCGGCAGAAATAGAAGATCTCAATACGCCACTCACATTGACAAAAGCTAATTTTGACCAAGCTATGAAAAATGTGGGAGATAGTATAAAATTAGCTGCCGGTAACGACATTGAAAAAGTAGTATCTACTGCCGCTCAAAATGGCAATGGCGGTTCCATTGATTTATTGAGACAAGGTAAATATGATACGGAATCAGGAACATATTCCAAAGACAAACCAAAAGTAAAGGGTACACTTTCAATTATTAGTACCGGCGGTACAGACGGAGAGGATGTAGCCGTTCAATTCCAAGCTAATGGTAGTCAACCGTTTACCGTAAACGCTGGCTCAAAAGTCGAAGCCAATAAAAAGGAGGTTACCTCTCCTACGACTTCCCTTGAAACATTAACTATCAACGGCAATACTTATAATATCCCTGCTGGGAAGACGTATTCGGCGAGCGATGGCATTGCGATTTCAGATAAAAACGCTATTTCCGTGAATGCCGGAAGCGGCCTCGAATTTGCGAAAACTGCAGATGTAGACGGCACTAAGAAATTACAGGTAAAAGCAGGACAAGGCATTGTCGTAGACGATAGTGGCGTATCGGTTGACATCGTACAAAACGGCAACTTGTATTTCACGGATGATGGTAAGTTGAACAGCAAGGATTACCGTCTAATCCAAGGAACGGATGTCATCGGTGGTACGGAAGAACAGCCGGTATATGGCTATAAAGTCAATGAAGACGGTACGGTAGAACTGGCTGTTCAAGATGGGACGGACGCAAATAGCAAGTATGCCGTAACCATTGCCGATGTAGCTAGCAAGAGTGCACTGGATGACATGGGCAAGACGCTGGAAGGCGCAGTCATGTACGACAAGGATGGCGAATCGTACAACTATGGTTCTATTACCCTTGGAAAAAAAGATAACAAGTACGTCTATGATTTGGAAACGCAAACGGCGAGTGGCGGCGTAACACTGACGAACGTAGCGTATGCTGTAACGAACAGGGCAGATAAAGAACACTATATTGGCAGTGCGGCAGTTAACGTTGATTTGCTGAATGATACGGTAAGCACTATTAAACAAAGCGTGGCCGACAGCGATATGCACTTGGTCAACGGTAAAGACGTCATTGGTGGGACGGAAGAACAGCCAGAACTTGGTTACAAAGTTACAGATAATAAGGTTAATTTGAAAGTAGAAGGAAAAAATGAGTCTGGAGAAACTGTAAGTGAAACCGTAACCATCGCTAATATGGCCGAAGCGTCGGATCTTGGCGACGTTGGCAGGTTTGAAAATACTGATTTGAAGAATACAGATGGTACGCCTACGACTGTTGTAGATGCCGTTCTCAATATGAATGATAAAGTCGGAGACGCCAATTTCGAAGGAGCGACACATATCAAAGATACTACAACTAACCTCACGGGTGCAGTGAGGGATTTGGATGCGGCAATTACCGAGGCAACTCAGGCAGCGACAGATGCAGGGAAGAACCATACGACGGTTACAAATGGCAATGGCATTGTCGTTACCGATAATGGTGTAAAAGACGACGAGGGGAATATTGCTAAGCATGAATATGAAGTGTCATTGGCAGATGACTTTAAATTAGGCGGTAAAGATGGACAGGCTGGCAGTATTGAATTTAAGGGCAGTGAAGGCACGCTCTCCGCAAGCGGCAATATCGGCGCAGGTTCTTTCAGCACAACTGGCGGCATCACCATGGGTAAGAATGAAGCAGGAACCAATGTTGTCTCTGGTCTTGGCAATCTTACTTGGGATGCGACGAACGACTACAGCCAGTCTGACATTGCGGCAACAGAAGCGCAGCTCCAGAAAGCTACGGAAGCAGCTGTCCAATACGATTACAATGAAGATGGTACTACGGTTAATAAGGGAAGTATTTCTCTCGGCTACAAAGATGCTGAAGGCAACCAGCAGTACACGCAGATTCACAATGTAGCAGATGGCAAAGCACCTAATGATGCTGTTAATGTTCGACAGCTCAGTGCCGTAAACGATTTGGCAGTGAATAACTACCAGAACATTCAAGTATTGAACGGCTCGATTAACAAGCTGGATAACCGCATCGACCGCGTTGGCGCTGGTGCAGCGGCTTTAGCGGCCTTGCATCCCCTTGATTTCGACCCGGATGCGAAGTGGGACTTTGCCGCAGGCTACGGCAATTACCGCGGCGCGAACGCTGTGGCAGTCGGCGCGTACTATCGTCCCAATGAAGACGTCATGTTCAGCGTTGGCGGTTCCATGGGCGGCGGTGAAAACATGGTCAACGCCGGCGTATCCTTGAAGATCGGCGCAGGCTCCAGTAATGTTACGACGTCCCGCGTCGCTATGGCTAAGGAAATCAAGTCCATGCGCGATATCGTAGCCAAGCAGGACGCCCAGATCCAGAAATTGACGGCCATGGTCAACGCATTAGTCGGCGTACAGACCGAAACGGATTCGTCTATGTTCCCGGACGTGCCGGAAAACCACTGGGCTTATGAAGCTGTGGAAGCCATGGCAAAGAGCGGCCTCGTCAAGGGCTATCCTGACGGCGAATTCAAGGGCGACCGCACGATGACCCGCTATGAATTTGCCCAGATCGTCTACAACGCCATTCAGGCCGGCGCAGAAGTAGACGCTCGTCTGGTAGAAGAATTTAAGCCGGAATTACAGTTCTTCCACATCGCGACGGTGGCGAAGGACAAAGACGGCAACCCGACGATTGAACGGGTACGGGCTAACTAATTTCATACAGAGGGGAACTTTGCGTATAGCTGCCGTGCAGCTGACGCAAGGAAGAAAAACGAGTCGGGGGAAACCTCGGCTCGTTTTTTACTATCATTTTATTCATTTAAAGGAGGAACTTCCCATGAATCAAACCGTGTGCCAATGGATAGAACGCGCTCAGAAAGGCGAGGAAGAGGCGGTATTGCTGATATTGCAGCAGTTCCGGCCCTTGATTTGCAAATATGCCCGGCGGCACCGATATTGCTACGATTCGCTGGACGAGGCCGTGTCGGTGGCCCAGCTGGCAATTTTGGAATGCGTCCATGCCTTCGACGTAACTTGCGGCGACGAAGCTCACAAGGCCTTTCGTAGGGCTGTAGACCGGGTGTTTAAAAGAGAAAGCCGGCGGTTTAAGGCATATATGGAATCGGTAGAGACGGCCCTTCATATAGACGAGAGCGCCGAAGCCTTAGGCTTGACGGGCGGCGACGAGCAGGACCCGCACCGGCAGGCCGTGTTGTCCGAAGTACGGGAGCTGGTGCGCAAATGCCTGAACAGCCTGACGGAAGAAGAACAACGATTTCTCCGCCTGCGCTGCCAGCAAGACCTGACCTATCACGACGTAGCCAAACGCTGCGGACTGTCCCTGTCGCAGGCTCATAAGCTGACAAAAGCGGCTATGGTCAAGTTTCATGAGGGCATATACGGCTGCGATGTGGAATAGGGTGGTGCATGTGTTAATTTTTTATTTCAGATGTTGCACTTAGATTGTACATTCATTTACGAAAAAATCGCTCACATCGTGAGCGATTTCGTCAAACCTACATCTTGATATTTTCGATTGCATCATCCATAGGGGATTACCTCTCAATACATCTGCAACGTAATTTATGAGCTCCGCTGTAGGTCATAATCACTTTAAGCTGCCGGATGATCGTTCACGACGGCAATTGATGATTATTTCTTTTGTATTCTTTTTTCAATCCAATCTTTTAATTCATCGCTAGACATGCGATTATCAGCGACAGCGATAATCATTTCTTCAAGTTCAAGCTGGGTATACTCTAATTCTATCTCATTGATGTACAGAAAGACCAACATACTGTGAACCGCAGAACGTTTGTTGCCGTCGCGGAAAGGATGATTTTTCGCCAGACCATAACAAAGACGGGCTGCTTTATCTAGAAGAGAGGGATATAATTCCTGACCGCCGAATGTTTGAAACGGCGTGCTGACAGCAGATTCTAATAGTCCCATGTCATGAATGCCTTTATCCATGACAAAGTTTTTTTCCATTTGTTTATGAAAAGCCAATACATCGTCTAGAATGATTGCGATTGTATCTTTTTCAGTACTCATTTGTTTTCCAAATCCTTATATGCTTGGTAATTCCGCTGCATCATCAGTTCAGATGCCTTGCGGATTTTTTCTTTAATTTCCTGGCTGGTCTGGCTAGTAAGTATTTTCTTTTCTTGTTTAGTTTGTTGTACATTCATCATAATGCTCCTCGTTTTACTGTACTTTCACTGATTTCGAATAGTTTATTAAATTCAGAACGCTCCATTGAAACCTTCTTTTAGCATATTATAATGTCATATTACAATAAATTTGTACATAATGGAAGAGAATAATGAAGAAGATAACTTGCATATCATGGGTAATTAGCGGTTGACGTCGTGGTATCTTATAGATAAGAAACCTTGTGTATTATGCAAGAAAAAGAAGCGAGAATTTGGAAAAATGATGGTTGAAAGAGGAATATTCAAGAACAAAATGCTGACGCTGATGGCTGGTTCCATAGATTTTGTCATGGCGTTCCCCTAAGGGTATGGTATAATATCAAGTAATATAGGCCTAGTTGCGATAATGGTATGTGTATGGCGAAGGAACGGGGAGATGAGAGACATGAAAGCCTTATCGCTGCATCCGTATTATGCGACACTGATTGCTGCAGGCGAAAAGCATATTGAATATCGGTCATGGAGTACACCTTACAGAGGGCTGCTGTTAATTTGTGCTTCGCAATATAATGACGGGCCTCAATTTCCCAGAGGGTATGCCTTATGCATTGTCAATTTAGTACATATTACGGGCGGAAATCGAAAGTATGCGTGGCATTTTGATCCAGAGGTCGTGCCGATCGCTCCGTTTCCTGTAAAGGGAAAAATCCATTTATTTGACGTACCGGATGAGAAAATCACCGTGTTGTATGAAACGGGGACAGACCATTTTATTGATTTTGATACGGCCTATTCTCTTTGGATAGATGAGGGGATATGCCGCGATGTGGAATAAAAGCTGGAAGGATAGTTTATATGAAACTGACAGTGGAACAACGGGATAGATACGCCCGCAATATGGCTTTGGCCGGTATCGGCGAAGAAGGACAACGGAAATTATGGGAAAGCAAGGTATTGCTCATCGGCGCCGGCGGGCTGGGGTCGCCTATTGCCTTGTATTTGGCGGCGGCCGGTGTGGGGACGTTGGGGATTGTCGACGGCGACGTCGTCGATGTGTCTAATTTGCAGCGGCAGATTCTCCATTCAGAACAGGCTGTCGGCACGGAGAAAGCCTTGTCAGCGCAGCGGCGGCTGCAGGAGCTGAACGGCGGCGTGACAGTCGTGCCGTACTGCGAAGAGGCGACGCGGAGCAATATTGCCGACATTATCAACGATAAGGATTACGATTTCATCATCGACGGGACGGATAATTTCTCGGCTAAGTTCCTCATCAACGACGCCTGCGTCCTGCTGCAGAAGCCCTTTTCCCACGCCGGCGTCGTGGCGTATCACGGGCAGGTCCTAACCTACGTGCCGGGCCAGGGGCCGTGCTATCGCTGCATCTTCGAGGAAGAGCCGGCTCCCGGCGACGTGCCGACGGCGAAGGACGTCGGTATATTGGGCGCTGCGGCCGGCACGATCGGGACGATACAGGCGACGGAAGCGATTAAGTATATTACCGGCGTCGGCGAATTGCTGACGGGGACGCTCCTGACCTACGACGCCCTGACCATGACCTTCCGCAAGGTGCCTTTTCCGCAGAATCCAGACTGCGCCGTCTGTGGGGATCATCCGACGATTACGGCGCTGTAGCGGCTGATGTTGCGAAGAAAATTTCCTTTTCACAGGAGTGATAGGCGAAGACATGGAATTTCTGCCGTTGGCAGCCGTTGGGAAGGGAAGACGCAAGGGCTGCGCTGTTCTGGATTCTATTCTTGCGTCATCAGGTCAAATGTGCTATTCTATTAGGCAATGATTAGAGTACGCATCAAGGGAGATCGTGGCGATGAAAAAAATCGTATCTTGGCTTGCCGGCCTGGCGCTGACCGGGGCCGTCCTGGTAGCAGGCATAGGGTTGTTTTGGTTTTTCGGCTCGACAAATTATTTGCTGACCGGCGTTCCTGTTTTGAATTATCATCAGGTAAACGACAAATTTCAAACGGTGCTGACGATGACGCCGGCAGATTTTGAAGAACAGATGAAGTACCTTCACGACCACGATTATCATGCGATTACGCAGGACCAGTTTGCCGCCTATATGCGCGGCGAGGGCAGCCTGCCCGACCGTCCGGTCATGATTACCTTTGACGACGGGTATGTCGACAACTATGAGCATGCCTATCCTATCATGAAGAAATACGGCCTTACGGGGACGGTTTTTCTCATCGTCGATTTGATGGAGACGCCGGGATATCTGACGTGGGCCCAGGTACAGGAAATGGGGCGGAACGGCATGGAATTCGGCTCCCATACGATGAGTCACAAGCCCTTGACCAGCTTTGACCGCCAGGGCGTGCGGACGGAGCTGCGGGAATCCAAGGCGGCCATAGAATCCCATTTGCAGAAGCCCTGCAAGTATATCGCCTTTCCCGAAGGGGAGTTTGACGACATGGTCATGGAAGAGACGCGGGCGGCCGGGTATGAGTACGGCTTTACTGTAGAAACGGGGCGGGATTTTCCCTGGGACGACCACTTCGATTTGGCCCGGGTTCCCTTTTTTGAAGGGCCCGACAGCTTCGGCCATTTCTATTTCCGCCTGAATTTCAGTACATTGAGCTCGTGGCTGTGGCGCCTGCATAAAGGGCTGGAAGCCAGGGAAGCGACGAGGTCCTTGGCGGTCTTTGTTCCCGAGCCGTAGCAAAGGAGAGACGGGAAGACGATGACGGAAAAAGAGAAGATGCTCCGCCGGATGCTGTATGACGCCAATTATGACGAAGAACTGCTGGCAGAACGGATGAGGGCAAAGGACTTATGCTATACCTTTAACCAGCTGCGTCCGTCGGAAGCGGCGGAGCAGAAACGCATCCTGCGGTCCTTATTGGGAAAGACTGGGGCTTCCTTTTCGATATTGCCGCCCTTTTGGTGCGACTACGGGTATAATATCGAAATCGGCGACCATTTTTTTGCCAACCACAACTGCGTGATCCTGGACGCCAATAAGGTCGTATTCGGCGATAATGTCTTTATCGCGCCGAACTGCGGCTTTTATACGGCCGGCCATCCCATCGACGCAGGGCTGCGGAATCAAGGGCTGGAATACGCCTATCCCATTACGGTAGGACACGACGTGTGGATCGGGGCAGGCGTGCAGGTCATGCCTGGCGTGACGATCGGCAGCAACGTCGTCATCGGCGGCGGCAGCGTCGTCGTTCACGATATTCCCGACAATGTCGTCGCTGTCGGCAATCCCTGCCGGCCTGTTCGTCCGATTACCGCGGCCGACGCCGCCTTGTACGGCGCTGGAGGCATCTGACAAATATATACGGAAATATAAAAACACCTGATATCGGTCTGTTAGGCCATGTCAGGTGTTTTTGCCTGTTGCTGGAGGAATCTTTTTATAAATTTTAGAAATATTTAAAGAATGTAGAGTATAATATAAAATGAAAACGTATCGATACATGGGGAGGGATGATTTTGCTGAAGATACGGGATATTTCGCTGCGGAAACGGATGATGCTGACGAATTTCCTCATGGTATTCATTCCCGTCGTGTGGCTGACGATTTTAGGGGGAGTTATCTTTGCCGGGCTGCAGTTTACCGGCACGGTGCGGCAGAGCGAGCTGGCCCTGCTGTGGCCGGAAAAGGGATCGTCCATGTCGATTTCCTATGCCGTGAGCTCCCTGCGCATGAAGGTAGAGAGCGAAGAGTCGCTGAAGCTGGAAGACGTGTTTGAAGAATGCCTGATTTTGGAAAAGCACGGCATACAGACCGTCATCGTCGCCGACGGCCGCCTGCTGTATATCACTGACGGGGCTGATGAAGACGATATACGGTATTTGGTCCAGAAGCAGTGCGGAAACGCCGCCTCGGCCATGTCGTGGAATAACGAGGACTTTGCCTTTATTTATTCTTCGCCCCGCCGCGACACGGTCATATGGGCGGCCGGACAGATGCCCTTCGTCACGTCGTACGATGCCGACGACGCCTTGGAGGATGTGCTGGAAATTGTATTGTTTGCAGTCCTCATCCTCTCCATCATCGTCATCATCTGGCTGGGACTGTACCTGTCGCGCCTCCTGTCGCGGCAGATTATCGAGCCGCTGGCAGAACTGCGGAGGGCAGCGGCGGAAATTCAAAAAGGGAACCTCGAATATCCCCTCGTCGTGCCGGCGCAGGATGAATTGGGCCAGGCGTGCCGCGATTTTGACGACATGCGCAAGGAGCTGCGGAAGGTGCGGGAAGAGCGGCAAAAGTATGAGCAGAACCGCAAGGAACTTATCGCCGGTATTTCGCATGATTTGGCGACGCCTCTTACGCTGCTGAAGGGCTATGCCAGCGGTATTCGCGAGGGCATTGCCCGGACGCCGGAAAAGCAGCGCCAGTATATTGATAAAATTTATGACACGGCCTGCGCCATGGAGCGGCTCGTAGACAGCCTGTTCCTGTTTTCCAAGCTGGACCTGGGACGGATTCCCTTTTCGCTGGAAGTCGTGCCGATATACCGGTATTTTGAAGACGTCATCGGCGAGACGGCTATGACGCTGGCCGAACAGGGCGTGACGCTGACGCTCCGGGGACATCAGAGCACGGCGGCCGTGGCCATAGACAGGAACCAATTCCGGCGGGTCGTGGAAAACCTGCTGACGAACTGCGTAAAATATAAGACGACGCCCCAGGCCGACGTAGACATCGTCATTGCCGAGGAAGGTGAGTACGTCGTCGTTTCCTTTGTCGACCACGGCGTCGGCGTGCCTGCTGAAAGCTTGCCGAAATTGTTCGACAGCTTTTACCGCACCGACGCGGCCCGTACGGACGTAAAGAAGGGCAGCGGCCTGGGACTAGCGATTGCCAAGCAGATTATCGAATCGCTGCACGGCTCGATTTGGGCAGAGGAAACGAAAGGCGGCGGCCTGACGATTTCCATGCGCCTGCCCATTGCAAAGGAGGAGTAACATGAAGCGCATTTTGATCATTGAAGACAATAAGGAAATTACGGAGTTAGAGCGGGATTACTTGGAAGCGAACGATTTTGAAGTCGATATAGCCGAAGACGGCGTAACCGGCCTAGAAAAAGCGTTGGCCGATGAATATAATTTAATTTTATTGGATATCATGCTGCCGCGCATGGACGGCTTTCAGGTCTGCCGGGAAATACGGGCGCAGAAGGACGTGCCCATTCTCCTGGTGTCGGCCAAACGGGAAGATATCGACAAGATCCGGGGCCTGGGGCTGGGAGCTGACGACTATATCAGCAAGCCTTTCAGCCCCAGCGAACTGGTAGCCCGGGTCAAGGCCCATATCAGCCGCTATGAACGGCTGACGAGCCGCGCCGGCGCCGCGCCGAAGGACGAAGACGTCCTCAAGGTCGGCGAGCTGGAAATCCATTTAAAAAAGCACCGCGTCTTTTCCCAGGGCAAGGAAGCCTTTTTGACCAACAGGGAATTCGAGCTGCTGGCCTTTTTAGCTAAGCATCCGGGCATCGTGTTCAGCCGCGAGCGGATTTTTGACCGGGTTTGGGGGCTGGATGCGGCCGGCGATACGGCGACGGTCATGGTTCATATCAACCGCATCCGTGAAAAGATAGAGCCTGATCCGACGCAGCCCATCTACATTGAAACCGTATGGGGCGCAGGCTACCGCTTTGCCGAAGGATAAGAGCTACTGCACGGGCTTTTTGACATACGACGTGCTGCCTGTTTCTTCAATGAGGCCGTACAGCTGCAGCTTCAGCAACAGGGGACTCAGTTGGGACGGCGGCAGCTTCGTTTTGACGACCAGCTCGTCCTGGGACATGGGCTGGTCGCAGGACAGGGCTTCCAATACAGCTTCTTCCAACAGCGTGAGGGCAAATGGCAGGGCGCTTTGTTCCCCTTCTTCTGCGTACCAGCCATACTCGGACAGGATGTCTTCAATACCCGTCAGGGCGATGGCTCCCTTGCGCAGGAGGGCGTTCGTCCCCTTGCTCATTTCTGAATAAATGCTGCCGGGGACGGCGAAGACGTCCCGCCCTTCTTCGAGGGCAAAATCAGCCGTAATGAGGGAGCCGCTGCGCAAGGCCGCCTCGGTCACGACGACGCAGCGGCACAGGCCGGCGATGATGCGGTTGCGGGCCGGGAAATTCATCGCCAAAGGGCGGACTCCGAAGGCGTATTCGCTGACGACGGAGCCGCCTTTTTCTATGATATCCGCAAATAAGGCCTTGTTCTCCGGCGGATAGGCCATGTCCAGGCCGTTGGCGACGACGGCGCAGGTAATCCCTTTGCCGGCTAAGGCCCCTAGATGGGCTTTGGTATCAATGCCGCGAGCCCCGCCGCTGACAACGGCGATGCCGCTGCGGGCCATTTGTTCCGCCAGGGTCTGGGCGGCGTTCCTGCCGTACGGCGTGGCCTTGCGGGCGCCGACGATGGCGGCGGCTTTGGGAAACTGCGGCAGCGCTCCCTGATAGTACAGTATAGGCGGCGGATTATACGTTTCGCGGAGAAGCTGGGGATAGTCGTCTTCCCACAAGGCGATGAGCTTCGTATGATATCGGGACAGCAGGCGGAGCTGCTCGTCCCAGTCGTAGCGGGACCGAGCTTCCGTCAGCGCCGTACCGACGGTTTCCGGTATGCCCGCGTCTTGCCAGTCGGCGGCCGAAGCGTCCCAGGCGGCTGCGGCAGAGCCGAACCGGCCGATCAGGGCTCCGATGCGGCGGGAGCCCAGCCCGGGCAGGGAGGCGAGGGCTGCCGTATAGAGCCGTTCCTTTTCTATGTCCTGTATTGTCATGGCGTCACACCCTTTGTAATGTATTGCGGTAGCTCACTGCTTCGGCAACGTGTTCACTTCGTATGTGTTCGTCCCCGTTTAAGTCGGCAATCGTCCGGGCTGCTTTGACGATGCGGTCGCAGCTGCGGGCGCTCAGCTTCATCGTGTCGAACACGGTCTGCAGCAGGTCCTGGGCGCTGCTTGATAGACGGCACGTTTCTTTGATTTCCCGATGGCCCATGTGGGCGTTGCAGGACAGGCCGTACGGTTGGAGCCGCCGTTCCTGCCTTTCTCGGGCGGCCAGGACGCGGCTGCGGATCGCTTCGGACGACTCCTGAGGTATCGTAGTAATCAATTCCTGGTATTTGGGGCGGTCTACGGCGACGTGCAGGTCGATGCGGTCCAGGAGAGGGCCCGATATTTTGCGGACGTATCGGCGGATTTCGCCGGTCGTGCAGGTACAGGAATTCGACTCGGAGCTGCCGAAAAAGCCGCAGGGACAGGGATTCATGGCGGCGATGAGGATGAAGCGGGCCGGATAGGACAGGGAGGCATTGACCCGGGAAATGTGGACGACGAAATCCTCCAAGGGCTGACGCAGCACTTCCAATACGGAACGGGGAAACTCGGGCAGCTCGTCGAGAAACAGGACGCCGTTGTGGCTTAGGGTCACTTCGCCGGGCTTGGGAATCGTGCCGCCGCCGATGAGTCCTGCCGTGGAAATCGTGTGGTGAGGACTGCGGAAGGGCCGCTGTGCCAGCATTTTCGACTGCTGAAACAGGCCAGCTACGCTGTATATCTTCGTCACCTCCAGCGATTCGCGCAGGCTCATGGGCGGCAGAATCGTAGGAATCCTCTTGGCCAGCATGGTCTTGCCGGAACCGGGCGGGCCGATGAGCAGGACGTTGTGGCCGCCGGCCGCGGCGATTTCCAGGGCCCGCTTGGCCGTAAACTGTCCTTGGACCTCTGAAAAATCGACGCGGTAATCCGGCCGGTCTGTAAACACGTCTCCGGCCACGGCCGGAGAGAGGCGGACAAGGCCCAGCAAATGGGAAATAATGTCCGACAAGGACTCGACGGCATAGACCGTCATGGCGCGGCACAGCAGCGCTTCGGCGGCGTTTTTCTTGCTGACGAAGCAGGTGTGAAAGCCTTCTTCAGCGCCCTGCAGCACCATGGACAGGATGCCTGCGACGGGGCGGATCGTCCCGTCTAAGGCCAATTCGCCGATGAACAGGGTTTGGCGGCACAGCTCGGCCGGAATTTGGCCGCTCGACACCATGATGCCGGCGGCGATGGCCGCGTCGAGGCCGGCGCTGTCTTTTTTCAAATCGGCCGGCGCTAAATTAACCGTAATGCGCCGCATGGGAAATTCATAGCCGCTGTTCTTGATAGCCGAGCGGACCCGCTCCTTCGATTCTTTGACGGACGTCGCCGCCAGTCCTACGATTTCAAAAGCCGGAAGGCCGTTGGAAATGTCCGTCTCGACCGTTATGATATTGCCGTGAAGCCCGAATACGGTGGCTCCGTACGTACGTGAAAACATGGGCGTCTCCTATGCCTGGCTCAAAAAGGCGTGGCGTATATGATGAAGGTGAAATCCCTGTGGCGAAGGGACGACTTCGACGACGTCGAAGCGGCAGGGCATGTGCCAGCACTGACGCCGCGTCATATAGGACAGGGCGACAAGGGACAGCTTTCGCTGCTTGCGGTTTTCTACGGCTTCGGCCGGCCTGCCGCACTGCTGCGACCGGCGCGTTTTTACTTCGACGAAGACGAGGGTGTCGCCGTCTTGGGCGATAATGTCTATTTCTCCCAGGCGGTTGCGGTAATTTTGGTTGAGGACCGTATAGCCCAGCGTATGGCGGAGGTATTTGGCGGCGGCTTCTTCGCCGGCCTTTCCCAACGAGGCGTCTGACATGATATCCACTCCTTTGACGAGGTATCTATCGGCAGTATACGAAAGGAACATTAGAACAAATGGAGAATTACATGAAAATTAGATGAAAAAAACGCAAAAATCAAGTTAGTTCATTAAATTTTCATTAAAATTCAGGCCGATGGATGAGGCCGCTTTGCTGTAAAAAAAGGGGAAAGCAAAGATTAACACTATTTTTTTGCTTTCTTAAGCGATTGTTTAGATTTATTGTCTATACTGTATATGTAATCAGCAATGCATATAATTCGGTATACTACGATAGATATATGAGGAGGAACATGACATGGAACAAAAGGGATATACGAACTGGCTGAAACGGATATTTACGCCGCGCCGTCTGAAACTCGGCGCAGTTTTAGTAGTGGTCTGCGTAATAGTCGCAGGCGGCGGCGCGTGGTATTACCACCAGCAGAAGGCGGAACGGAAGGCCCAGATCCAGCAGGCCCAGACGCGCATGGTAGAATATCAGGCGGCGCAGCGCAACGTGCAGCTCATCGGCGTCGAGGACATCAAGGCGATCGCCGCCCAGGCTGTTGGCAAGGATGTAGGGGATTTGCGGTTCCGGGAAATTTCTCTGGAAAATAAATGGGACGACGGCAACTATCGGAACGCGCGCCGCGACCGCCAGCCGCGCGACGTAAGACCGGCTGCAGCAGCTCCTGCCCAAGGAAACGGACAGGGACAGGCTGCGCAGACGACGCCGGGACAGCACGACGGCTGGACGCGGCAGGAAGAATTTTTCCTGCCTATCTATGAAATCGAGTGCAACGGCGACGACTTAGGATATGAATTGGAAATCAACGCCATTACGGGCGAAGTCTTGGAAAGCGAAGTTGAATCCTATTCTATTTTTGACGAATTGTAATAAAAACAAAAAAATCTATCGCTGCGGCGTCATGTCCGCGGCGATAGATTTTTTTGCGATATGATGTTTAAAAGAACCGGCCGATGAAGGGCATCTTTGCGGCATCCTCTCTTGTTACGCCTCCGGTCAGGGCCATGAGGCCGATGTAAATTGCCGAGCCTAGCAGGCAGGTCAGGAACAGGCTGAGGAACAGGCCGATGTGCAGATAGAGGAAATCGTAGACGAAATACATGATGACGCCCATAATCGCGGCAGAAACGACGTTTTTCACGATGATATTGGCGTGAATGATATAGCCCGTATGGCGGTAGATGAAAAAAAGGTTCAGGGCGGCGGCGACGCCGATGTCGGCTACAGTCGCATAGGAGGCGCCGGTAATGCCGAAGGCCGGAATGGCGACTAAGAACCAGTTGCAGGCCACCTTGGCCACGCAGGCTACGGCCATGTTGATGACCGGAATCTTAGGCTTCTTTAAGCCCTGCAGGATGGCCGTGGTGATTTGGTGCAGGCCGAGGAAGCAAATGGCGATGGCAACGGCTCTCGTCGCATCCGTCGCAGCCGGCGCGTTGTAAATAAAGGTGACGACGGGCTCGGCCATGACGTAAAGCATGACGCTGAAGGGAATCGTCACGAGAAAGGAGATGCGCATGGCGCTGGCCGTGCGCTCGTATATTTCGTCGAAATTTTTCAGCGTAAAGCTGTGGCTGATGGCCGGCACGAGGCTCATGGCCATGGCCGCCGTCAAAATTGTCGCCAAGTTGATGAGGGGCACGGACATGCCCGTCAGATAGCCGAACAATTCCGTCGCCTGGGCCGTAGCGTATCCTGCGACTTCCAGACGGCGGGGAACGATGAGCAAATCCAGGTTCGACACGACGGGAAGCATGATGCTCGATAAGGAGATGGGCACGGCCAGGACGACGAGGCGCTTTAAAATATGCCGGATGTCTTCCTTCGGATATACAGGGCCGTCCGAGGGCAGGGAGCGCTTCAGCTTATAATAGTAATAAATTAAGACGAGCCAGGCTGCCAGACCGCCTGCGCCCGCGCCCAAGCTGGCGCCGCCTGCGGCGTAGTCGAGGCCGTAAGGCAGGAGCAGGGCCGCAAAGCCGAGCATGACGACGACGCGGACCAGCTGCTCTACGATTTGGGATAGGGCTGTCGGAGTCATTTGCTGCCAGCCCTGCAAATACCCGCGGTATCCGGCAATGACCGTCGTGAAGAAGATAGCCGGCGCTAAGGCGATGAGCGAATAATAGGCACGGCTTTCACGGATGATCTGTTCGTCGATGAGGAACTCCGCGCCGAAGAACATGAGGATGCTGAGAAATAAAGCCGTCGTGCACAGCATGGACAAGGACACGCGGAAGATGCGCTGTGCCCCGAGATAGTCCTGCTTCGCTACCTTTTCCGCCGTAATGATGGAAATGGCGATAGGGAGGCCGGCGCTGGATACGTCCAGTGCCAGCAGATAAATAGGGAAGGCCATTTGGTAAATGCCAATGCCTTCGCCGCCGAGAATACGGGATAAGATAATCCAGTTGATGCTGCCGATGGCTTTGACGACAAAGCCGGAAAGCGTCAGAATCAAGGTCCCCGATACGAACTTATTAGCCATGATAACCCTCTTGTTTCATAATTTTTACATGATATAACAAACAACTAATTTTATCATATTTAGCCTGTTGTTGCTAGAGATACAGGCTTATCCATGTAAAATTTCCGGCGATTGTCTGTTCGCTTCTAGCCACGGCAGTGCTTTTATGATATAGTAGCGTAGACAGTGAATGCAGTATAACATACACTGCCTAATGTGCTGCTATAATCAAAGCAGCATGAGCATTTTTACGATACAGAGGTGAGCATATGCGCATAGTAGTTGTAGGCGCCGGCAAGCTGGGATACAGCATTGCCGAGCTGTTGTCAAACGAGCAGTTCGACGTCGTCGTCGTAGACCACGATGAGGAGCGGCTGGAAGTCGTCAAAAATACCTTAGACGTCCTGACTGTCCATGCCAACGGCGCCAGCCCGATTACGATGAACAATCCCGACATACAAGGCTCGGACGTCCTCGTCGCGGCGACGGCTATCGACGAAGTCAATATGGTAGCTTGTATTCTGGCGAAGAAGCACGGCATTGCCTATACAGCGGCCCGTATCCGGGATATGCAGTTTTTATCGGAAGCAAAAGATTATTTAAAAGAAAACTTTGATATCGATTTGATGCTGAATCCGGAGCTGATTACAGCTCAGGAAATCAACCGCATCATCATGACGCCGGCGGCGCTGAACGTAGAGGATTTTGCCAACGGCAAGGTGCGCTTGTTTGAAACCAAAGTGCGGCGCCGTTCTCCCTTGGTCAATATTCCCTTCAAGGATCTGGAAATTCCGCCGTCTATACTGGTCGGCATGATTTTCCGGGACCACCGCATGATTATCCCTCACGGCGATGACCAGCTTCTGCCTCATGACAACGCGTATTTTATCGGCGACCCCAAGGCGATCGAGAAATTCAGCGTGAATTTTGTGCAGAGCGACACGAAGCGGGTAGAGCGGGCCATCATCATCGGCGCTGGCCGGACAGGACGCTTTCTCGCTCCTATGCTGGACAAGCAGGGCGTGCAGGTCAAGCTTTTCGATAAAAACAGGGAGCGGTGCCTGCTGGCCGCTGAGAAAATGGACAACGGTATTGCTATCTGCGGCGACGGCACGGATTTAAACCTGCTGGAACAGGAAGGGATTGCCGAAGCAGACGTCGTCGTATGCATTACAGATGACGACCGCCTGAACCTCATGCTGGCCCTGATTGCCAAGCATTTCGGCGCAAAAAAGACAATTGTCCGCGTATCGCGGGCTGAATATACGGATTTGATGGAAAAGGTCGGCGTCGACATCGTATTGTCTACGCGCCTTTTGTCGGCCAGCGAAGTATTGGCTTTTGTCCGCCGCGGCGGCGTCGTGTCTGTTTCCCTCTTGGAGGGGGCTAAAGCCGAAGCTGTCGAAGTCATCGTTCAGGACGGCGCTCCTGTAGCCGGCAAACGCCTTATGGACGTCCGGCTGCCCAGGGAATGCCTGGTATGTGCTTACGTGCGCGGAGAAGACGCCTTTATTCCAAACGGCCAATCGGCGCTGATGGCCGGCGACCGGGTTATTTTGTTCATACAAACGACACATTCGAAGGAAGTTATGAAATATTTCAAAGGCAGGGATTGAGATGCACATGTATTTGTTTTTCTTCCTCTTGGGAAGGATGGCAATCCTGAACGGCCTGGCCTTTTTCATTCCTCTGCTGTGTTCCTTTTCCTGGGGAGAGCCGGCCTACTTGTATTTCGGTCCTTCCCTGGCGATTACGCTGGCCTTAGGCGGGCTGATGATGGGAATCGGACGCTGCCACAGCAAGCAGCTGGGCGTTGCTGGAGGCGCTTGGTACATGGTTCTCGTATGGATCATGCTGGGAGCTGTCGGTATGCTGCCGTATTTGTTTTCCGGTACTCTGTCCGTAGCCGATGCGTTTTTTGAAAGCATTTCGGCATATACGACTGTCGGCTTGTCCTGTGTTGCCGGGCTGGCCGGCAATGTACCTCGTTCTCTGGTCTTGTGGCACGGTCTGATGGAATGGCTGGGAGGCTTAAACTTTATCCTGCTGATGGTGACGATTATTCCGCAGGTCAGCGGCTGCTTCGGCCTGACCTTGTCGGTACATCAGAGCATCAGCTTCAGCCCCATGCTGGGGCGTATGGATATTGCGGCCCGCCAGGTAGGGAAGATATACGCGGCCATTACGGTCCTGTCTGTCCTAGCCTATTTACTGGCCGGTCTGTCTTTGTTCGACGCCTGCACAAGCGCTTTTCGCAGCATATCGACGAGCGGCGACGCGCCATTTTCCTTCATGTCCGGCGGCAATCCTGCCCTGGAATGGGCCTGCGCCTTTTCCATGCTGTTGGCCTGCGGCAATTTCCTGCTGTATTGGAAAAGCTTTGAACGGCGGGATTTGAAATCGGCTTTTCGGGACACAGAGCTCCGCGTCTTTCTGGGCATCTTGCTGGGGACGGCGCTGCTCGTGTCCTTTCACTTGTGGAAGATGGGCGTGTACGACGGGGCAGACAGCCTGCGACTGGGATTTTTCCACGTCCTTTCCTTTTATAGTACGAGCGGTTTTATTACGGCCGACGTTTCGGCCTGGCCTGATTTTGATAAATTTATCTTATTGCTCATCGTCTTCGTCGGCGGCTGTATCGGCTCGGCGACGGGCGGCCTGCGGGTCATGCGGTTTATCGTGCTGTTTAAGATTGCGGCGCAGGAAATGCGCCATCTCCTTCATCCGCGTATGGTTATCAGTTTAAAAGTCAGCGGCGTTCCCGTCGATATGAAGATTATCAGCCGGGTTCTCAGCTATTTTTTCTTATTCATGGCTGTATTTTTCGTATCGACAATTATCATTTCCTTGTCGGGCATGACGCCCCTGCAGTCCATGGGGGTAGCGGCGGGCTGCCTGACCAGTGCCGGCGCGACGGCCCACTTATTCGGCATCGTCGAATTTTCTGCGGAACCGGCATGGCTGAAAGCTTACTGCGCCTTTTTGATGATTTTAGGAAGATTAGAAATCTTTTCATTCCTCATCGTGCTGCAGACGGCGGCCCAGGCCTTTAAGCGCCGTTGGTAGGAGGCATCGCGTCAAATGGATTTGAAAATAGTATGGTATGTATTAGGCCGGCTGTCCTGGGCCTACGGCTGCGGCATGGTCCTTCCCCTGGCCGTGTCCCTGTGGTATAGTGAAAACAGCGTATTCGCCTTTGCCGTTGCCATCGGCGTGTGCCTGGCCTTGGGCAAGGGCCTGACACTGTACGGAAAGGCTCCTGCCGGGGAGGTTACGAACCGCGAGGGCATTGCGATTACGGCCTTAGGATGGATTATGGTCATGTTTTTGGGCATGGTGCCCTATGCTGCCGGCGGCTATTTGTCTGTGCTGGACGGCGTATTCGAGTGCATTTCCGGCTTGTCCGGCACGGGGGCCACGGTCATTCCCGATCTGGAAATCATGCCGCAGGGCATTTTGCTGTGGCGGTCCCTGACCCATTGGTTCGGCGGCCTCGGCATCATCGTCATTTTTATTGCCTTATTTCCTCAATTGGGGCGAGGTACAGTCCACATGTTCAATGCGGAAAGCACGGGACCGACATCGGACCGGAATGTGCCGCGTGTAAAGGAAATGGCCAAAGCTCTGTTTTGTGTATACGTCGTGATTACGACAGCCGCTATGCTGGCCTGTATGGCCTGCGGCATGTCGTTCCTCATAGCGCTGAACCATGCCTGCTCGACGATTGCGACGGGCGGCTTTTCCCCGTATAACACCAGCGTGGCCTATTTCGACAGCCCGCTGATCGAAGGGGTGCTGGCCTTTTTCATGATGATTTCCAGCGCCAACTTCGGCATGTATGTGGCTGCGTGGAAGCGGGGACCCAAGGTCATCCTGCACGATACGGAATTTCGCACCTATGTCGGCCTCGTCGCCGCGGCGACGGTGCTGATGGCGGCCAATTTGGCGTCGGCTCAGGGCTGGGCGTGGAGCGAAGCGTTCCGCCAGTCCTTTTTCCAGGCTGCGTCCTTGTCGTCGTCGACGGGATTTATTTCCAATGACTTTGATAAATGGCCGGCCTTTTCCCAGTTTATATTGGTATTTCTCATCTTTGTCGGCGGCTGCGCCGGCTCGACGGCCGGCGGGCTGAAGGTGACGCGCCTCATGCTGCTGGCCAAGACGATCGTCCTGCGCATACGGCAGAAGATGCACCCGCACCTCGTCCTGCATGTCCGCTCCAACGGGGAGGACTTTTCCGAAGACGTACTGTACGGCGTAGCCCGGTTTTTCTTCGTATATGTCATGCTGGACATATTGTGGACCGTGCTGCTGGTCTTCGACGGCATTCCCATTTTTGACGCCCTGGGCGTAGCTATCACGACGATGGGCAGCTGCGGGCCGAGCTTCGGCCTGTTTGGAGCGACGTGCACCTATGCGGATATGCCCTCGTTCAGCAAGGCCGTCGTGTGCCTGTCCATGCTCATGGGAAGGCTGGAAATTTTTCCCGTCCTGGCCCTGTTGATGCCGTCGTTTTGGAAGCGCCGCGTCTGGTAGGTTTGCCGCCGTGCGGCCAGCAGAGAATTTCAACGAAAGGATGCCTATGGATTTACATGTCGTATGCCGGTTTTTAGGAAAAATTTCATTTATCCAGGGACTGACTATGCTCATCCCGCTGGGCATCGCTTTCTGGTGCGGCGAAGAGAGCGCCGTGCCCTTTATCCTGACGATCGGCGCGGCTGTGGCCGTGTCCTTTCTGTGCCAGCGCCGGGGACACGTCCGGACGAAGGCCCTGACGATACGCGAAGGCATTGCCATTACCGGCCTGGGCTGGCTGCTGGCGACGGGCCTGGGCATGCTGCCCTATGTATTGGGCGGGTACTTGGGAATCCTCGACGGGCTCTTTGAAAGTATTTCCGGGTTTACCGGCACGGGGGCGACGGTCATTGAAGACCTGGAGGTGCTGCCGAACAGCATCCTCTTTTGGCGCAGCATGACCCATTGGCTCGGCGGGCTGGGCATCGTCGTCATCTTTATCGCCCTGCTGCCTGAAGCGGGACAGTCGACTATGTCCATGTACAACGCCGAGGTGGCCGGGCCGACGCGGGAGCGCGTGCTGCCCCGCCTTCACGATATGACGAATGTCTTATTCCGCATGTATTCCGGCTTTACCCTCATCGCCCTGGTTATTTTCCTCCTGTGCGGCATGGATTTTATCAATGCCCTGAACCACGCCTTGTCGACTATTTCGGCCGGCGGGTTTTCAACCTTTAATGCCAGCGTGGCCCATTTCGACGATTCTGTTGTAGAAGGGTGGATTACCTTTTTCATGATATTGGCCGGCGGAAACTTCGGCCTGTACTATCAGGTGTATCAAAAGGGGCCCGGTGTCTTGCGGCGCAATACGGAATTTAAGGCCTATTTGCTTATCTTAGGCGTCGTGACGCTCCTCATCATGATGAATTTGGCCTATGCCTTCGGCGGCGAGTGGATGACGGCCTTCCGCTACGCCTCATTCCAGGTCGCGTCCATTGCGACGACGGGCTTCGTATCGGCAGATTATGATACGTGGCCGGCCTTTTCCAAGCTGCTGCTGCTCTTTCTCATGATCTGCGGCGGCTGCGCCGGTTCGACGGCGGCGGGCCTCAAGGTGTCCCGCGTGGTCATCTTGGTCAAGGCTCTGTGGATTACGGCCTTTCAAAAGGTTCATCCCAACATGGTACGCCGCGTAGAAATCAACGGCCATTACGTCGGCGACGATACGGTCGTCCGCGTGAGCCACTTTTTCTTCTTGTACATGGCGTTCATCGCCTTGTGGGCGCTGCTGCTTACGTGGGACGGCGTGAATATTTTCGACGCCGTCGGCATCAGCGTCAGCACCATGGGCTGCATCGGCCCGGCCTTTGGGATTACCGGCGCGACGTGCACGTACGCCAATTTGTCTGATTTTGCAAAAAGCATTCTGTGCTTGTCCATGCTGCTGGGGCGCTTGGAAATCCTGACCTTGCTGGTCATGTGCCGGCGCAGCTTCTGGAAATCCAAGGGCATGTGGTAACAATATAAAAATAAACACCTTCTCGGTGCTGAGTTCAGCAGGAGAAGGTGTTTTTTATTATGCATATATTATTATTCTTCTTCGTCGTCGAGGGCCAGCTCGTCCGGCGTCGTGCAGAACGTAATGTCCGGATTGCGCTCGCAAATCCAGTTGGTCTGCCATTCGTTGGCGATGAGCAGTACCAATCGCTGCTTGTGGTCCTTGACCAGCATGGCGCTGTCGACGTTTTTCAGTTCCCTGTATTCGTGGCCGTTCAGCTGGAGCCAGCGGGCGACCGTAAAGGGCAGCATGTTCATTTCCAAGTCTACGCCGTATTCGTGCTTGAGTCGGTATTCCAGCACTTCAAATTGCAGCTTCCCGACGGCGCCGACGATGTAGCTTTCCATGGAGCCGAGATTTTCATAAATCTGGACGGCCCCTTCCTGAGCCAACTGGGTCATGCCCTTAAGGAATTGCTTGCGCTTCATCGAGTCCTTAGCACGGATGCGGGCGAACAGCTCCGGCGGGAAGGTCGGGAAATCCTTGAAGGTGACCTTTTGCTTTCCGGCATAGAGGGTATCGCCGACGCCCATAGTGCCGTTGTCGAATACGCCGATGATATCGCCGGGGTAAGCGTCGTCGATAATCGTCCTCTCCGTCGCCAGGAACTGCTGAGGCTGCATGAGACGCAGCGTCTTGCCTGACTGGCGGTGCGTGACGGACATGCCTTTTTCAAATTTGCCCGAGCAGATGCGCATGAATACGACCCGGTCGTGGTGCTGGGGATTCATGTTGGCCTGGATCTTGAAGACGAAGGACGTAAACTGCTCCGATTCGGGGTCGATTACGCCTTCCAGGCACTTGCGGGGCTGGGGCTTAGGCGCCATTTCCAGGAATTTTTCCAGGAAGGGCTTGACGCCGAAATTGGTCATGGCCGAGCCGAAGAACATAGGCGTCAGCTGGCCATTTTTTACTTTTTCCATGTCGAAGCTGTCGCCGGCTGCGTCGAGAAGCTCAATATCGTCTATCAGAGCTTGATGAATTTCTTCATCCAGAAGTTCTTTGAAAATAGGGTCGTCAGCGGCGCCTTTGGTTGAAGCTAGCTTGCGCTGGCCGTGAGACGTATCCTTTTCAAACAGCTCGATGGAGGCCGACTCCCGGTCATAAATGCCTTCGTAGTTGCCGTTGATGCCGATTGGCCAGTTCATGGGGTATGCATGGATGCCGAGAATAGTTTCGATTTCGTCCATCAGATCAAAGGGATTGCGTCCGAAATGGTCAATTTTATTGACAAAGGTAAAAATAGGAATGCCTCTGTCTTTACAAACGCGGAACAGCTTTTTCGTCTGAGCTTCGACGCCCTTAGCCACGTCGATGAGCATGACGGCGCTGTCGGCTGCCATAAGGGTGCGGTACGTGTCTTCGCTGAAGTCCTGATGGCCCGGCGTGTCGAGTATGTTGATGTGATGGCCTTCGTAGTCAAACTGCAGGACCGAACTGGTGACGGAAATGCCGCGCTGCTTTTCGATTTCCATCCAGTCGGACACGGCGTGCTTAGCCGTCTTTCTCGCTTTGACCGATCCGGCTAAATGGATTGCGCCTCCGTACAGCAACAATTTTTCCGTAAGCGTCGTCTTGCCAGCATCAGGATGGGAGATGATGGCAAAGGTACGGCGATTATTTACTTCGTCAACTAAAGACATATTCCACCTCATTTATACAATAAACCTAAAATACAACTGGTAATAATTATATAAGGTTTTTATCGGCCGTGCAAGAGGCGGCTTTCGTTTGCGGCCGCCGGCTGATACGGGAGGGGGAGGCATATGAAACAGGCGCTAAAAGGGCAATTATTTTGTAAAAAAATGATGAAAAATAATGAAGAATTTAGTATAATAGTAACTATATAAAGTACTATTGGAGTGGATTGTAAGGGAAGAAGGCGAATCTGCGCTGTACTAAAACAGGTAAACCGTAAGACAAGAATTACATCAAAGTAAAAGGGGATTCAACGTGATCATTACAAGAGAAACTGATTATGCTGTAAGAATTTTACGTTCTTTAATTAACCTGCGGCTGAAAAACATCCGGGAAATCAGCGATGAACAGCTCATACCGCGGCAGTTTGCATATAAAATTTCCAAGAAAATGGAACGGGCCGGATACATCGAAATTATCCGCGGAGCTCAGGGCGGCTGCCGGCTGGTAAAGAATCTGCATGATATTACGTTGATGGATTTGATTCAGGTCATGGACAGGGAAAATATGCTCAGCAACTGTCTGGACGAAGGGTTTGTGTGCCCGTACCGCGAACGCAACGGCGGCGACTGCGGCCTTCATACGTCTTTCGGGCAGCTGCAGGAACAGCTGACGGCGTATTTTTCCGGCGTCAATTTGTACGACCTCGTCAGCGGTACGTGTCAGAATCAGAAATTGAAATAAACCGGCAATCGTCGGTTTATTTTCCCCGATTTAATTCGATTAATATAATCCAATACGAGGCTTTCGCGGCGGCGTATATGGATTTTACATAGGAGGAGCAGGTTTTCGCCTTGCTCTTTTTTGCGTTTTTAGTGTAATATAATATATACAGTATAATATATTAGTAATACCTAGACATTGAAATGGAGAGTGTACTATGAAATTAAAGAAAATTGCTGTCGTATGTTTGGCCGGACTGGTCATTGCCGCGGCCGCGCCTGTCGTTTCGACGCCGGTCTTTGCCGCCCGCGGCGGCGTGCGCGTGTCGGCTCCCAAAGCCTTGCCGTCGGGATCGAAGGGGACCGTCCGAAACAACACGACGAACAGAGCGACGAATAATCAGACCAATCAGCAGGCCCGCCAAAACGCGCAGCAGGCCAATGCCCGCACGAATACGCAGACCCGGACGAACCAATCGTCGGGCTGGGGCAGCGCCATGCGCAATATCGGCCTCTTGGCCGGCGGCATGTTTTTAGGCAGTATGCTGAGCGGCCTGTTCGGCTGGGGGAACATGGGCTTTATGGCCGACATCCTCGGCGTCATGTTCAATATCATCCTGCTGCTGGTTATCGTATCCCTTATTTCTCACTTGTGGCGCAAGTTTAGAGGCAAAAAGAATACCTCCGATGACGACGCCTACCGCCGCGGCTATGAAGCGGCCATGCGGGAAGAACGATTCCGCCATAAGGGCATGACCATCGACGTAAAGCCCATTGATGATGACAAGGAGGACCGCCGCCGGTAAGTGGGACTGCCAGGCATGGATTTCTGCTTGCCCTTTTTGTACTTTTATGCTATGATAATTGGCATGAAGTACGGCGATGCAGGAGAGGAAGTAAGCACGATGCCAGCGAGATAAGGACGGTGTGAGCTTATCGTTTGGTGCTGAAGGCGCTCCGAAGGCCGCGGCAGGAAGTCACCGCCAGGTGATGCGTATGGCCGGCAAATGAAGCGGGTCTTTCGACCAACCAGGGTGGAACCGCGGGTAATGGATACTCGTCCCTGTAACATTTCACGATGTTACAGGGACTTTTTGTATTATTAGGAGGGAAAACGAATGAATTTTCAGGATATGATTTCTGCTTTGAAAGAATTTTGGTCCTCCCAAGGCTGCATCATTTATGAACCCTATGATGTAGAAAAAGGGGCAGGCACCATGAATCCGGCTACGTTTCTGCGGACGCTCGGTCCCGAACCGTGGCACGTCGCCTACGTAGAACCGTCCCGCCGTCCTGCCGACGGCCGCTACGGCGACAACCCGAACCGCTTGTACCAGCACCATCAGTTCCAGGTCATCTGCAAGCCTTCGCCGGATAACATTCAGGAGCTGTATTTAAAGAGCTTGGAAACCTTGGGTATCAACCCGAAGGAACACGATATCCGCTTCGTTGAAGACAACTGGGAATCGCCGACGCTGGGCGCCTGGGGGCTCGGCTGGGAAGTCTGGCTCGACGGCATGGAAATCACGCAGTTTACGTACTTCCAGCAGGTAGGCGGCATCGACGTCGCTCCCGTCTCGTCGGAAATTACATACGGCATGGAACGCCTGGCCATGTACATTCAGGGCGTAGAAAACGTCTACGATTTGAAGTGGAATGACGACGTAACGTACGGCGATATTTTCCATCAGAACGAAGTGGAACAGTCGACGTATTCCTTTGAACTGAGCGACTCTGATTTGCTGTTCCATCTTTTTGACCAGTATGAAAAAGAAGCCATGCGGGTCATCAAGGCCGGTTTCGTCATTCCGGCCTACGACTACGTGCTGAAATGTTCCCATACGTTTAACCTGCTCGACGCCCGCGGCGCCATCAGCGTCAGCGAACGGGCCGCCTTTATCGGCCGGGTCCGCAACATGGCCCGCGCCTGCGCTAAGGCCTATTTGGAACAGCGGGAAAAACTGGGCTTCCCCATGTTGAAAAAGGAGGAAAACTAAATGAGCAAAGACGTATTACTTGAAATCGGCACCGAAGAAATCCCGGCTCATTATATGCCGAACGTCCTCTCGCAGGTACAGCAGCTGGCTGCTGACAAATTAAATAAAGCGAACATCGCCTATGAAGATATCCGCGCCGTCGGAACGCCGCGCCGCGTAGCCCTCCTCGTAAAGGGCGTTGCGGAAAAGCAGGCCGATATTTCGTCTAAAAACAAAGGACCCTCTGTCAAAATCGCTTACGACAGCGACGGCAATCCGACGAAGGCCGCTATGGGCTTTGCCCGCGGCCAGAAAATCGCCGTAGAAGACTTGGTCGTAGAAGACGGCTACGTTTATGCCAATGTTACCAGCATCGGTGCGGAAACAGCAGGTCTCTTGCCTGACATTTTGACAGACATTATTACGGGATTGGGCTTCCCCAAGAGCATGCACTGGGGCTCTTTGGATTTCCATTTCGTCCGTCCGATCCGCTGGATTGTGGCCCTCTTCGGCGACGACGTCGTTCCCTTTGAATTAGCCGGCGTCAAATCCGGCAGGATAAGCCGCGGCCATCGCTTCCTCGGCACAGGCGATTTCGAAATTCCTTCCATGGCGGCGTATGAACGCACGGCGAAGGAACATTTCATCATCGTCGACCCGGAAGAACGAAAGGAACTCATTTTAGCGGGACTGCAGAAGCTGGCTGATGAAAAAGGCGGCACGATCATCATGGACGACGATTTGCTGGAAGAAGTCATTTTCCTCGTCGAATACCCGACGGCCTTGTGCGGCGAATTTGACGAAGATTACCTGAAGCTGCCCGAAGCGGCGATTATCACGCCGATGAAGGATCATCAGCGGTATTTCCCCATGCGCGACAAGGACGGCAAGCTCATGAACCTGTTCCTGACAGTCCGCAACGGCGACGACTACCATCTGGAAACGGTGCAGCACGGCAACGAACGGGTGCTCCGGGCCCGTCTCGACGACGCCAAGTTCTTCTTTGAAGAAGACAAGAAGCATAAGCTCGTTGATTACGTAGAAAAATTGAAGAAAATCGTCTTCCAGGACGGTCTCGGCACGCTGTACGATAAGGCCCTGCGCCTGGAACAGATTACGGTGTTCCTCAATCAGAAATTAGATCTCGGCTTGTCCGACGAAGCCTTGAAACGGGCGTCCCTGCTGGCCAAGGCCGACCTGGCTACGCAGATGGTCATGGAATTTACGGAACTGCAGGGCGTCATGGGCAAGGAATACGCCATGATCGACGGCGAAGGGGAGGACGTCGCCGAAGCTCTTACGGAACAGTACCAGCCGCGTTTTGCTGGTGACGAACTGCCGCAGACCGATATGGGCAAGGTTCTCGGCCTGGCCGATAAATTCGACACTATTACAGGTATGTTCAGCCGAGGCTTCATCCCGACGGGCTCCCAGGACCCCTTCGCGCTGCGCCGTCAGACCATCGGCGTCCTGAACATCCTCATGGATGCCGGCTGGAACCTGAACTGCCATGAAGTATTCGCCTTCGTCCTCGACCTTCTCCAGGTGGATAAGGACAAGCAGATGGAAGTCATGGGCCAGCTCAACGATTACTTCGTCCTGCGCCTGAAAAACATCTTCCAGGACAAGGGCATGGATTACCATATCATCGACTGCGTTCTCAGCGACGATACGCTCAACGCCGCCAAGGCAGCCCGCCGCGCCCAGGCCCTTATCGACGCCGACCTCATGGGCAAGACGGAACTGCTCCAGGCCTTTACCCGCGTAGGCAATATGATCAAGGATGCAGAAGACACGACAGTCGACGCCGCCTTGTTTGAAACGGACGAAGAAAAAGCTCTGTACGCCGCCTGCCAGGCTATGGAATCGGGATTGGCCCAGGCGTACGCCGTTTACGATTACGCCGCCGCAGCCGATATCCTGTCTGAAGGCATCGGCGCCATCAACGATTTCCTCGACAACGTCCTCGTCATGCATGAAAATGCGGCCGTAAAGGAAAACCGCATCCACCTGCTGACCTTGACGTACAGCCTCATCAGCCCCATCGGCGACATCAAGAAGCTGTCGTAAGGCTATTGTCACAGCTTCTTTACAATTAGGCATGGACGAGCGTCCTTCCTTGTGTTTTAAAATTTATATGTGATATAATACATAGCAGGTGCGGTCTATTCCCGCATCTGCTATTGCCTTATGAAAATAAGCTTGGCGTAAAGGAGTGACTGCTTATGAATATGAAAAAAATCGCCTTAGTACTGGCGGGTATCGCATGCGTGGCCGGTTCGACGTCGTTTGCCGCCGACACCATGACGATTAAGAGCTCAAATAGAGACAGCTATGCGGAAGTATTAGTATATAAAGCCAAAGACGGCGACTACTATCAATATTACAACAGCATGTACGGCTACGTCGTCGATATCCCGAAATCGGCTACCCAGGCCGATATGAACGAAGGCGGCGACGGCTGCTATTTCCAGGATCCGAAGGACGACGCCTTGTTTATGACTTACGCGGCGAAAAATGCCCTGAATTTCTCCATCGACGAATTATGCAACATGGATATCGGCGTCAACGGCTCGCCTGAGCTGACCATGAACGTGCGCACGAAAAACAGCTATGCCATCGCCTGGACGGACGGCGCGAAATCGTATTATCATGAATTGTTCTTAAACGAAAAGAATCAGACCTACACGGCCTTTTCCGTCGTATATCCGACAGAAAAGAAAGATAAATACGACAAGATCATTTCCCACATGACGCGCAGCTTTGTGCCGAACGGCGTAAAGATGTAACAGGGCGCGGAAGCGCGTAAACGGGCATGCCTGAAACAGAAGAGGGCGTGCCCTTTTTTGTGCGCCTGCACTTTTTTGCGCGCCTGCAAGGGAAGAAGAGAGGAGACTGGACGTGGCACATTCTGCGACAAAAGGCCATATAGCGGCGTTGCTGACCGTATTTATTTGGGGGACTACCTTCATATCGACGAAGGTCCTGCTGGCTGATTTTCAGCCTGTAGAAATTTTATTCTTCCGCTTTGTCATGGCCTATACCGTGCTGTGGTGCTGCTATCCCCGGTGGTTTCACATGTCGGGATGGCGGGAAGAGGCGACCTTTGCCGCTGCGGGATTTACGGGAATTTGTTTGTATTATTTGTTGGAAAACATCGCCCTGACCTATACGATGGCGTCGAACGTCGGCGTCATTTGTTCCGTATCGCCCTTTTTTACGGCCATGCTGGCGGCCGTATTCATCAAATCGGAGAAGCCCCTGACGCCGCAGTTTTTCATCGGATTTTTTCTGGCTATCGCCGGCATCTGCCTGATCAGCTTCAACGGCTCGGCGATGGAGCTCAACCCGCTGGGCGACATGCTGGCCGTGCTGGCGGCTGTCGTATGGGCCTGTTATTCCGTTTTAATTAAGAAGATCAGCCGCTTTGACTATCCCGTCCTCCTGACGACGCGGCGAACCTTTTTTTACGGTATTCTGTGGATGATTCCGGCCTTATATCTCTTTGACTTTCAATGGGCGCCGGCCCGCTTTGCCGACGGGATCGTCATATTCAACCTCCTGTTTCTGGGGCTGGGGGCGTCGGCCTTGTGCTTCGTTACTTGGAGCAGTGCTGTGGCGATCCTGGGGGCTGTGAAGACCAGCGTCTACATTTATTTGCTGCCCGTCGTCACGGTGGCTACGTCGGCTGTCGTCCTCCAGGAACCGGTTACGACGATGACCGTCGCCGGCACGGCCCTGACCTTGCTGGGGCTGGCCTTGTCGGAGGGGAAATTAGGCCGGGCAGCCCATGATAAAATAGAACATGTACATGCAAAATCAGAATAATAGAAAATAGAAGGCTTTTCTTGAAATGGCCTGCGCAACATGCTATAATTGTTTTCGTTAATTTAGGCAGTCCTCTGTTCGTTTTACGATTGTCGTGTGTTGGGCGGCAACGGGGAACACGAATGTCTTATAGGAGGAAAAAAAGATGAATATTATCAGCGTACTTGAACAAGAACAGCTTCGCAGCGACATTCCTGCATTCCGCCCTGGCGACACCGTCAAGGTTCATGTAAAGGTTGTCGAAGGTAACCGCGAACGTATCCAGATTTTTGAAGGCGTCGTCATCGGCCGTCAGAACGGCGGTGTCCGCGAAACCTTCACCGTTCGCCGTATTTCCTATGGTGTAGGCGTAGAACGTACTTTCCTGGTACATTCCCCGCGTCTGGCTAAAATCGAAGTCGTTCGCCGCGGTATCGTTCGCCGTGCAAAACTGAACTACCTCCGCGGTCTGACAGGCAAAGCTGCCCGTATTCGCGAACGTCGGTAATTCCCAAGCAAGAACACATAAAACAAGGATTGGATATATTCCAGTCCTTGTTTTTTTACTAGATACCGCGTCCGGCATATGATATAATATATTGAGTGCCAATCTAATGAAAGTCATAATTATGAATGAGGTGATGTATTGTGGCAAAACAGATTTTTGTTACAGGACATAAAAATCCGGATACGGATTCGATTTGTTCTTCCATTGCATTTGCAAAATTACAGCAATTAAAAGGCGTCGACGCAGTCGCTGTCCGCGCCGGTGACATCAATAAAGAAACGGCTTACGCCCTGGATTACTTCCACGTAGAAGCGCAGCCCCTGGTCAAAGATTTTTACGTAAAGGTCGGCGAAGCGGTCCGCAAGGACGTCGAAGCTCTGCCGTACAGCGCCAGCCTGAAGGACGCGGCGAAATGGTTTGCCGATCACGACAGCGACGTAGCGCCTGTTGCGGAAAACGGCAATTTTGTCGGCGTATTGTATAAGTCCAGCTTAGCCGGCGAATTCGTCAAGACTGTATTGGGCGAAGAACTGGGCACGGTAAAGAGCCTGGTGCAGGACGCCGCTACGATATTCAGCACGTCGGACAACGGCCATGACGTTCCGGCTGAAGGCCGCTACGTCGTCGTCGACGACGGCAAGTACGTCGGCATGGTCTGCGCAGACTGCGTAGCCGCCGTAGAAAAGAGAAAAGTCATGCTCGTCGACCACAACGAAAAGAAGCAGATCATCGACGGCATCGACGAAGCTGAAATCATCAGCGTTGTAGACCATCACCGCATCGGCGGCACCTTGGCGACGGAAGGCCCGATTTTCATTTTGTTCCAGCCCGTCGGCTGCACGGCTACGATCGTAACGTCCCTGTACGAACAGGCAAACATCGCCATTCCGAAGGAAATCGCCGGCCTGCTCCTGTCGGCGGTTATTTCCGACACCGTATTGTTCCGCTCGCCGACCTGCACCCAGCAGGATCGGGAAACGGCTGAAAAGCTGGCCGCCATTGCCGGCGTAGACCTGCAGGCTTACGGCATGGACATGCTGAAAGCCGGCGCCAACGTATCCGATTTGACGCCGGATCAAATTGCCCAGAACGACATGAAGGAATTCTCCGACGGCAGCGTAACCTTTACGATTTCCCAGGTACAGGTCATGGACACGACGGATTTGCTCGAACAGAAGCAGGTCCTTCTCAACGCGTTGGAAAAAATGCGTTCGGCTAAAAACTACGCCGCTTCGTTCCTCATGATTACGAGCATTATCGACGAATCGACGAACCTCATTTTCGCCGGCAACATGGACGCCGTCGTAGGCAAGGCCTTTGCCAAGGACGTCCTCGACAAGGAAGTATACCTGCCCGGCGTTATGAGCCGTAAGAAGCAGATCGTCCCGCAGATTTTGGCAGCCTTGAAATAAGCGGTTACCGTATATGAACCAAAGCCTCATCTTCCCGGTGAGGCTTTTTTACTGATTATGGCAAGGAGTTTGTATGAATCCTATTTTAGATACATTGAACGACCGGCAGCGCGAGGCGGTGCAGCTGACTGAAGGGCCGCTGCTCATCATGGCCGGCGCCGGGTCGGGGAAGACGAAGGTACTGACCTGCCGCATTGCCTACCTGCTGGAGAAGGGCGTGTCGCCCTATGCCATCCTGGCGATTACCTTTACCAACAAGGCGGCTAAGGAAATGCGGGAACGAGTGGAAAAGCTGGTCGGCCCGCGGGCGGAAAGCATGTGGATCAGCACCTTCCATTCGTTCTGCGCTAAATTGCTGCGCTTTGAAATCGACGGCCGCTTCGGCTATACCCGCAATTTTACGATTTACGATACGACGGACCAGATGACGCTCATTAAGGACTGCCTGAAGCAGGTCAATCTGGACGACAAGCAGTTTCCGCCCCGGTCCGTCCTGGGGACGATTTCGTCGGCGAAGAACGCCCTGATGGACGCCTATGAATTTACCGGCCGGGCCGATGATTTCTACGCCCAGAAAGTCGCCGAGGTATATACGCTGTATGAAAAGAAGCTGAAGGAAAACAACGCCATGGATTTCGACGACCTGCTGCGCCTGGCCGTGCGCCTGCTGCAGGAATGCGAAGACGTGCGGGAAAAATACCAGAACCGCTTTCAGTATATCCTCGTCGACGAATACCAGGATACGAACCACGCCCAGTACACGCTGACGAAGCTGCTGGCCCAGAAATGGCGCAACATCTGCGTCGTCGGCGACGCGGACCAAAGCATTTACGCCTGGCGCGGCGCAGACATCCGCAATATCATCGACTTTACGCGGGACTATCCCGACGCGGCGTCTATCAAGCTGGAACAGAACTACCGCTCGACGAAGACCATTTTGAACGCCGCCAACGCCGTCATCGACAACAACGAAAGCCGGCCGAAAAAGGTGCTGTGGACGGAAAATCCGGCAGGCAATAAAATCATCCATTACCATGCCCAGACGGAGCATGACGAAGCCGATTACGTCGCCGGCGTCATTTACAACCGCCACGAAATCGGAAATGAGCCCTACGGCGACATGGCGATTTTATTCCGTACCAACTCCCAGTCCCGCGTGCTGGAAGAAAAGCTCATGCGCTACGCCATTCCTTATACGATGGTCGGCGGGACGAAGTTCTACGACCGCAAGGAAATCAAGGACGTCATCGCCTACCTGCGCCTGCTGTACAACCCTGAAGACAGCTTGAGCCTCATGCGGGTTATCAACGTGCCGAAGCGAAACATCGGCGCGACGACGATAGAGCATTTGGCCGACTACGCCGAGCAGAATGGTATTTCCCTCTTTGAAGCCTTGTCGTCGACAGACAATATTCCGGCCATTACGAAACGGGCCAGAACGTCGCTGGAAGAGTTTTCCGTCATGATCTTCGAGCTGCTCAACCATGTCGACGAATGGGACGTACAGACCCTTATCGAAGAGACTATCAAGCAGTCCGGCTACGGGGCTATGCTCGATAAAGACGCCGAGCACGACGTGCAGGGCGAAAGCCGCAGGGAAAATGTTGGCGAGTTCCTTTCCGTTGCCAAGGATTACATGGACTCCAATCCTCAGGGGAATTTGCAGGATTTTCTGGAAAATATCGCCCTGGTCAGCGACGTCGACGAATTTGAGGGCAGCGATTCCAAGGTGACGCTTATGACGCTGCACGCCGCGAAAGGGTTGGAATTTCCCGTCGTCTTCCTCGTCGGCCTCGACGAAGGCTTGTTCCCACACAGCCGCACCCTCATGGATTCGTCTCAGATAGAAGAAGAACGCCGCCTGGCCTACGTCGGCATTACGCGGGCCGAGCGGCAGCTGTACGTGACCAACGCTTCGACGCGGACGATGTACGGACGCATATCGGCGTATTTGCCGAGCCGTTTCTTAAACGAAATCCCAGCGGAGCTCATAGAAGAATTCCGCCGCAAGACGGCTATGCCTCAGCAGCCGGCGTCCGTGCCGGGGCGGCAGCGCGTATCGATTCTGTCCAAGCCCGTGGCGACGACGCTGCCGAAAAAGCATGCCGTCGACACGTCCTTTGCCGCCGGAGATAAGGTTCGCCATAAGATTTGGGGCATAGGCACCGTCCTGGAGGTCATCGGCGAAGGGCAGAACATGCAGATGAAGATACAATTTCCGACGAAAGGCGTCCGGCAGGTCGTCGTCAAGTACGCACCGCTGGAAAAGGCTTAGCAGGAAGCGAGGAGACAGACTATGACCAAGGGCTTGGAAACGGCCATGTCGTCTATCGACATTTGTTCGGCCAGACAAGCTACGATTAAGGATAAAATGGAAATGGTGCTGGATATCGGCCAGCTGCTCATGGAGAGCGGCGGCGATTCGAAGAGCATCGTCAGGGATATGCTGCGGGCGGCGGCCTATTTAGGGCTGCATTGGAAGCATTTGAACTTCCACATGACCTATACGACGATTATGGCCAATTACGACAGCGAGAAGAAATCCTATACAGTGTTTCGGAAATGCCGCATTCACGGCATCAACATGACGACGATTGCCGACGTCAGCCAGCTGTCCTGGCGAGCCTTGGAACAGAAATATGAAACGGGAACCTTCAAGGCCGACTTGGAAGCCATGAAGGAAAAAAGTACGCGCCGCCATTATCCCCAGTGGGCGACGTCGCTGGCAGCGGGCATTGCCTGCGGCGGGTTCTGCAAATTATTCGGCTGCGACTGGGTTGCCTTTGTCTATACGGCGCTGGCTGCCTGCATCGGCTTCTGGGTGCGCCACGGCTGCAACCGCTTCGGCGTCAACCCCTACATCAGCATTGCCGCGTCGGCGTGCATCGCGACGGCTGCGGCCTATTGGACGCAGGTACTGCCGGGATCGGCAACGCCATGGTTTCCCATGATCGCCTGCATGCTGTTTCTCGTGCCGGGCGTGCCGCTCATCAACTCCTTTGACGACCTCATGAACAACTACATCGTATCAGGCATGACCCGGGCCATGAACACGATGCTCGTCGTCCTGGCTATGACCTTCGGTATCGTCGGGGCCATCAGCCTGTGCCAGATTCCGGCCTATTCGACGTACGACATCGTGCCTGACAGCATCTACGGTTCTCAGGCCATCGCCGCAGCACTGGCGGCCATGGGGTTTTCCGTCATCTTCAATATCCCGCCGCGCCTGCTGCCCGTCGCCGGCATCGGCGCCGTCATGGCCGTCGGCACGCGGAATATCCTGGCAATCGGCTTTGATGTTCCTATGGCCTGGGCCTCCTTTTGGGGGGCGGCCCTTGTCAGCGTCGTCGGCTTTAAGCTTGCCGGCCGCCTTCGCGCTCCCCGGTCCGTCGTAACCGTCCCTGCCGTCATTCCCATGATTCCAGGCGTCCTCATGTACCGCCTGCTCATCGGCATTTTTTATATTCCCTCCCTGGATCCGCAGGGGCTGCTCACGGCCATACAAAGCGGCGTTCAGGCCTTTATGATTATCCTGGCTATCGCCTTGGGCGCGACGATTCCCGACATGATCGCCCACCAGTTTATCGAGCGGTCGAAGCACCAGCGTCTCTGCCATCTGCTGGCCGTTGCCCGTTCCGGCGAGGACAGCGCCTTTGAAATCGAAACGGATATAGACCAGGCCAGCAACTTGAAATAGCTGCGCATATTTTTACAGGAGGCACGTATGGATGATGTAAAGCAAAAAGCACGTCTCTTAGAGCTGCGTTACATAATTGATGAACTGAGCTATCAGTATTATACACTGGACAAACCGACCGTAACGGACTACGAGTACGACATGATGTACCGCGAATTGGAAACGATTGAAAAGGCCCATCCCGAATGGGTGACGCCCGATTCGCCGACACAGCGCGTCGGATCGAAGATTTCCGGCGGCTTTGAAAAATACACGCATGACCAGCCCATGCTCAGCTTAGGCGACGTGTTCAACGACGCCGAGCTCATGGAATTCGACCAGCGCGTCCGCAATGACTTAGGCGGCGAAGCGCTGGAATACGTCGTCGAGCTGAAAATCGACGGGCTGGCAGTCAACCTCATTTACGAGCACGGCCAGTTTGTCCGCGGCGTTACCCGCGGCGACGGACGGGTCGGCGAAGATATTACGAACAATGTCCGTACCATCCGGACGATTCCGCTGCGCATCGACAACGATTCGCCCCATATTGAAATCCGCGGCGAAGTGTACATGCCCATCGAGTCCTTCGCCCAGCTCAATGCCCAGCGCCGCGACGACGAGCTGGAGCCCTTTGCCAATCCCCGCAACGCTGCGGCCGGCTCGCTGCGCCAGCTCGATCCGCGCATTACGGCTCAGCGCAAGCTGGCGTTCTTCGCCTATGCCCTGGGAGGCAACGTCGGCGTGGAAATCCACAGCCAGGAAGAGCTGCTTGCAGACCTAAAGGCCTTCCGCTTCCAGGTCAATCCGGAATACTGCAAATGCAAAACCATGGAAGAAGTCATCGCCTATATTCACAGCTGGGATGAAAAGCGCGATACCTTGCCTTACGCGACGGACGGCATGGTCGTCAAGGTCAACTCCTTTGCCCAGCAGGAGCGGCTGGGCAACACCGTCAAGATTCCTCGCTGGGCCATCGCCTATAAATTCCCGCCGGAACAGGCGAAGACCAAGGTGCTGGGAATTTCCGTTTCCCTCGGCCGGACGGGCGTCCTGACGCCGGCGGCAGATCTTAAGCCCGTTCATTTAGCCGGCACGACGGTCAAGAGGGCGACGCTGCATAACGAAGACTATATTAAGGAAAAGGACATCCGCATCGGCGATACGGTCATTATCCAGAAGGCCGGCGAAATCATTCCCGAAGTCGTACGGGCCGTCGTATCGGAACGGGACGGCTCCGAACGGGAATTCGTCATGCCCAGCACCTGTCCGAGCTGCGGCGGTCCCGTCGTGCGCAAGGAGGGGGAAGCGGCGACGCGCTGCATCAATCCCGATTGCCCGGCTGTCGTCGGTGAGAAAATCGCCCACTTCGTGTCGCGCAACGCCATGAACATCGACGGCTTGGGCGACGCCATCGTGCAGCAGCTGCTGCAGAACCACTTGATTCACGACGTGTCCGACATCTACACGCTGAAAAAAGAAGACCTCGTCGAGCTCGAAGGCTTCGGTGAAAAATCTGCAGACAACCTGCTTAAAGCCATTGAAGCCAGCAAATCCGTCGGCTTGGCCCGCGTCCTCTTCGCCCTAGGCATCCGCTTCGTCGGCGCCAAAGCCGGCCGTATTCTGGCCGAATGCTTCGGCTCTATCGAGGCCCTCATGGCCGCGTCGGCAGACGACTTGACGGCTATCGATGAAATCGGCCCGCGCATTGCCGAAAGCGTCGTCGCTTATTTTGGTGATGAAAAGAACCGCAGCCTCGTAGGCAAGCTTGCGTCGTACGGCGTTGACATGACCGCGGAAAAACGCCAGCTCATCAACACATCCTTCGACGGAGAAATCGTCGTCCTGACCGGCAAGCTCCAGACCATGACCCGGAAGGAAGCGGAACAAGCCGTAGAATCCCGCGGCGGCAAATGTACCTCGTCGGTTACGAAAAAGACGACCCTCGTCGTCATCGGCGCCGATCCCGGCAGCAAATACGAAAAAGCCCGTCAATTAGGAACTCATATTATCACAGAAGAAGAATTCCAGGACTGGCTGTCCAGAGAATAGAATATACCGGTAAAAGAACGCAGCTCCTATAGTATGGGGGCTGTTTTCTTTGTGCGCTGTGAAATGTTAAGTAGTTTATGGTTTAGTAAATCGTGATTGACTAAAATATAACTAATGGTATATTAATCATA
>NZ_SJOT01000024.1:0-41005 GCF_012027795.1 Megasphaera sp. SW808 | reverse complement strand
AAAGTCCCAGAATATATTTCTGAGACTTTTTTTCGTCCGGTCTAATCCAGTAATTTCGCCACGAGCTTTACCGTCGAAATGCAGTCCATCAGGCCGTCGACCTGACGGGATTCGGAAATACCCGTCTTGCACCACAGGGCGAAATGCTCGCAGTTGTTTTCCAGCAAATCGTAGGATTTCTCGCCAATGCGCCGCCTAGCCCTGGCTATGGTAGACCGGGGCGTATACAGATGAAACTGTTCTTTCGGCTCTTCTTCGCCGACGATAGCTTCCAAGGCCGAGCGAAACATGTCCCACCACGAGTCATCCTCGTCGTCTCGATGGTCGTCCTCCGAAAAATCGCATACATAATAGGTTTCATCGCCGTCTAAAAACTCCTCCATGGAAGCCTCGTGGATGCAGGCCTCGTCAGCGTCAAACTTGAATTCGCCCTTCGGCGGCGCATAATGTATGACCCGGTCGTGGCCGACATATACGCCGAAATGGCGAAACAACCCTCGGTCTACGAATATGACGTCGCCTGCCTTTGCCTTCTTCTTTGCCATCGTTTCTACCTTCCTGTCTGTCCCATTGCGCTAGAGCCGCCGCTCAGCGCCTGCTTATCTCTATTATATCATATCGACTCAACCATAAACGCACAAAAAAACGCGGCCCCTCTGCCGGGACAGCCGCGTTTTGCCTTGCTTATAGAATTTTCGAAAGGAAGGACTGTGTCCGTTCTTCCTGAGGATGGAAAAAGATATCATCAGGCTTGCCTTCTTCGAGGATATAGCCGCCGTCGATGAATAAGACGCGGTCGGCCACTTCACGGGCAAAGCCCATTTCATGAGTAACGATAGCCATGGCCATGCCTTCCTTGGCCAGGTCCTTAATGACGTCCAGTACTTCCCGGACCATTTCCGGGTCGAGAGCCGACGTCGGTTCGTCGAAGAGCATGAATTTCGGCTTCATCGCCAAGGCGCGGGCAATCGCCACGCGCTGCTGCTGGCCGCCGGACAGCGTGCCCGGGTAGGCATCCTTCTTATCGGCCAGGCCGACCTTTTCCAGAAGCTTAATCGCCGTTTTTTCCGAGTTTTCCCGCGATTCGCCTCTTGTTTTCATCGGTGACAGGATGATGTTTTCCAGTACGGTCATATGAGGAAACAGGTTGAAGCGCTGGAACACCATGCCGACTTCCTTGCGGATGTTGTTGATGCTCTTGGCGTCGCTCATGCTGATGCCGTCGACGATAATTTCGCCGGCCGTCGGTTTTTCCAGATAATTGATGCAGCGCAGGATCGTGCTCTTGCCGGAGCCGGACGGGCCGATGATGACGACGACTTCCTTATCGTGTATGGTCAAATCGATGCCCCGCAGGACATCGTGCTTGCCGAAGCTTTTTTTCAATCCTTTAATTTCTATCATCCGTTGCAAACCTCCGTTCCAAGAAGCTGACGAGCTGGGCGATGCTCAGGGTCATGATTAAATACAGGGCCGCGACGGTCATCCAGATTTCAAAGGAGCCGTAGGTCTTTGCGATAATGAGCTGACCGCGGCGCGTCAATTCTTCAAAGCCGATGACCGAAACCAAGGACGTTTCCTTGGTCATGGAAATGAATTCGTTGCCCAAGGGCGGGATGACATTTTTAAAAGCCTGAGGCAGGATGATGTACCGCATCGTCTGCATCCACGACAACCCCAGGGAACGGCCTGCTTCCATCTGTCCCTTATCGACAGCCTGAATGCCGGCACGGAAGATTTCCGATACGTAGGCGCCGCTGTTGATCGAGCAGGCGGCAACGGCGGCGACAAAGGGATTGATGCGCTCGCCGATAATCATAGGCAGGGCAAAGTAAATCAGGAAGATCTGTACCAGCATAGGCGTACCGCGGATGATATTTACATAGCAAATCGCAATGACCCGCAGGATCTTAATGCTCGACAGGCGGCAGACGCTGGTGATCAGGCCCAGGATAAAGCCTAAGGCCACGGCAATAGCCGTGATTTCAATCGTAACGGCAGCACCGGTGAGCAGCAAGGGCAAGGAGTCTATAATAAGACTAAAATCAAATGACATAAAAAACACTCCTATTCCGCAACAATATGCATAAAACATGCAATTACCAGATAAATTATACCTTGACCTATTATAATTGCATTTTTATGCGTTGTCAACGCATTATTCCCTTATCGGCCCAACATATGAACAAGTTGGTACATATTATCGCTGATGGGGAAATGGAAATGCGGCGCTTCGGAATACGGCGTCGCGGCGATGCGGCGGCCAATGAGTCCGATAACGCAGTTATATGTTCCCGCCAGCAGGGAATCAATGGCTTTCTGAGCGTATAAGCCAGCCATGGTAGCGTCGAGGGCGCTGGGCGCGCCGCCGCGCTGTACATATCCGAGAACGGTCAGATTCGGTTCGAGATAGGTGTGCTCTTTGATGTAATCCACGACATCCGTTCCCTTAGCCGCACCTTCCGCAACAACGACGATGCTGCTCAGCTTGCCGATACGGTGCGATTCCGCCAGATGTTCGCACAGGCGCGGCAGGTTGACTTCGTGTTCCGGCACGAGGACGGCTTCGGCCCCTGATGCCATGCCGGCGTACAAGGCGATGAAGCCGGCGTTGCGGCCCATAACTTCGATGACGGCAACCCGTTCATGAGACGACGCCGTATCGCGGATTTTATTGATCGATTCGAGAACGGTATTGACCGTCGTATCGAAACCGATGGTGTACTGGGTTCCCATCATGTCGTTGTCGATAGTTCCGGGGATAACCATCGTTGGAATCCCGCAGTGGCTCAGCGCCTGGGCACCGCGCATGGAGCCGTCGCCGCCGATGACGACGAGGGCGTCGATTTCCAGGGACCGCAGGTAATCTGCCGCTTCCTTCTGCACGTCTTTTTCCATAAATTCCAGACAGCGGGCTGTGCGCAGGATCGTACCGCCGCGGTGGATGATGCCGCCGACAGTCCTGCGATCCAAGGTTATCGTTTCATGACGAAGCAGTCCTTCGTAACCGCGGATAATCCCTTCAACAGCCAAACCCTTTTCAATCGCATAGCGCGTTACGCCGCGAATAGCCGCATTCATGCCCGGGGCGTCGCCGCCGCTGGTCAATACGCCGATTTTACTAATCATAATGACATCATACTCCTTTTTCTCTGGCAATAAACTGCACTTTCTTTTCTTCTATCTTCTGGACAATCGTATCAACGATTTGCGATGCTCCGCCCCGCGTCGTATCGACGACACAATCGCAGTAGGGATAGATTTCTTCCCATTGGCGCATCATGTTATGGACAAATTCCCGTAAGTTGTCGTAATCGACGGTAGGCCGCTTCCCGATGTGGCGGCTCACCCGTTCTTCCACGCGGAACGGCTCCGACAAAAGGGCGATAATGAAACCATGGCGGTGTAAAATACGGTAGGTCTCTATACTCATGGGAAAATTGCCGCCAAAGGAAATAACCGCTTCGTGATAGCGGCTGACCTGCTGCAGGACGTTGAGCTCCCGTTCGCGAAACCCCTTTTCGCCGGCATGGGCGTAAAATTCGGCAATAGTCATGCCGACGGCCCGTTCGATACGCCGGTCCGTGTCGACAAACTGCCAGCCCAGCCGCTGGGCCAGTTTTCGTCCTATATGACTTTTGCCGCTCCCCATCATGCCTACGAGAACAATATTCCGTTTCATCGTCGCACCTCCCTTGCTTAGTATTCTCCATCTTTGGGTACGCTTTCTATTATAGCAAAATTTTTCTATCTTGCCACATGAAAATGATAGAAAAAGGCGCATTTTACATATAATTTCTTTCAAAAATATGTAAGATGCGCCTTGTATTTCTTTTTGGTCCCAATGATACTGCCGGATGACCGACGGACGAGGCGGGCTGTTCGCGACCCTGCGGGGGACGAAATGTCTACCCTACTCCGGGTAAATGCGGAACCATGCCGCATACATCGTCGGCAGGACTAGTAAAGTCAGCACGGTCGCGCCGAGAAGGCCGCCGGCAATGGCCACGGCCATCGGTCCCCAGAAAATGCTGGTCATGAGGGGAACCATGCCGAGAATCGCCGCCGCAGCCGTCAGCATGATCGGGCGGAACCGCAGGACGGCCGAGTCGATGACGGCGTGCCACGGGTCTTCGCCGGCAGCCAAATGCTGCTTGATCTGGTCGATGAGGATGACCGAATTGCGGATAATCATGCCGCCCAGGGCTAATATACCCAGGTAAGCCACAAATCCCAAAGACTTGCCGAGCAGCAGCATGGCAACGGCTACGCCGACGATGCCCATAGGAGCTGTAATCAGGGTCAGGGCCATGAGAGAGACGCTGCGGAGCTGGATCATGAGCAGGGTCATGATGAGCAGCACCATGTCCGGCACGGGCTTGAGCAGATACCCCAAGGATTTCTGGCTGTTTTCCAAATCGCCGTCTATTTCAATAGAGTACCCGAAGGGCAGACAGCTGCGAATGGCCGCCGTGTCATCGTAGGCCTTCTGCGTCGCATCGTTGGCCGTACCGGAGCGGATCGTCCCTTCGACGGTAATAGTCGGCTTCAAATCGCGCCGCCAGATAAGGCCCTCTTCGGCACCGTAGGAAATCGTCGCCACCTGCTCCAGCGGCACGTAGCCCGCCGTACCGGCATAGACGGGCAGGCTGCGGATACGGGATAAATCATTCCGCCCGTCCGGCGAAAGGCGAAGCTGGATAGCGATAGTCTTATCGGGAGCCCCGTAATACTCGGCAATCGTCGCGCCGCTCAGTTCCGTATACAGCGTCTGGGCAATGGTCTGGCCTGACGCGCCCATAGCCCGCAGCTTGTCCTGATCGAGGCGGACTTGGACGATTTCGCTCTTCTGCTCCCAGTTGAGGAAGACCTGGCGGACGTTCGGGTCCTGCCGCACCGCGTCGGCAGCTTGGGCGGCGTAGGCCTTCACCTTGTCGACGTCATAGCCGGACACGCGCAGCATGATGGGATAATCCGAAGGCGGCCCCAGAGGGATGCTCTTGATATTGCAGCGCACGCCGGGCTGTCGTTCTTCTATTTCGCGCCGTATATCCTCGGCTAGGGCTTCCCGGCCCTCTACGTCGGACGCTACGACGACGAACTGGGCGTAATTGTCGGCCGGAAGGACGGGCTCCAGAGTCAGAACGAAGCGGGGAGCTCCTTCGCCGACATAATAAGAATAATTTTTTATCTGGCCGGGCTTCGTATCCAGATACCGGGCCAACGCAGCTGCTTCCTTTTCCGTCGCCGCCAGCGACGAGCCTTCCGGCAAGGTCATTTCAACGATGATTTCCGGCCGCAGGGACGGCGGAAAAAATTCCTGGGGAATATACTTCATCAGCCCTGCCGAGGCAATACACAACACCGCCGTGCCGCCTATAACGGCCCGCCGATGAGACAGGCACCATACGAGAACGGCGCGGAACCCATCGTAAAAGCGGTTTTGGTACAGCGTCTCTTCCGTCTTAACCTCTTTCACCCGGATAAGATAGTACCCGAACAAGGGCGCAGCCATGACCGACACGAGCCACGACAGCACCAGAGCCGACAAGATAACCGGGAACAAGGCCTGACAAAATTCCGATGCCGCGCCGTCGGAAAAGGCCACGGGGATAAAACCGGCGCAGGTGACGAGGGTCCCCGTCAGCATGGGCTTGGCCGTCACCTTAAAGGCATGACAGGCCGCGTCGAGACGGTTCATGCCCCTCTCAAGCTGGACGCTCATCATTTCCACGGCGATGATGGCGTCGTCGACGAGAAGGCCCAGGGAAATGATCAGGGCCCCTAAGGATACCTTGTGCAGGTCAATGCCGGCCACTTCCATGACGCAGAATACGCCCGTCAGGACCAGGGGAATACAGCAGGCTACGACAAGGCCCGTCCGCAGGCCCAGGCTCAGGAAGCTGACGGCCAGCACGATGAGGATAGCTTCGCGGAGGGTATCGACGAAATCGTCGATAGATTCCTCGACGACCTTAGGCTGGTCCGATACCTGATGGAGCTCCATGCCGGCCGGTAAATTTTGCTTGACGTACTGCTGCATCTCTTCCAGATTGCTTCCCAGCTCCAATATATTGCCGCCGTTTTTCATAGATAAAGCAATGCCTACGGCAGGTTTACCGTCGAAAAACATCTTCGGGTCCGCCGGCTCCGTATAGCGCCGTTCGACAGAGGCGATGTCGCCGAGACGGAACAGGCGGCCGTTGGCGTTGATGGGCAGGTTGCGGATGCTTTCCAAATCGTCGAAAACGCCGCTGACGCGTAGGTATACGTTGTCCGATTCCGTATCGACCATGCCGGCCGGCGTCATGGCGTTCTGCCCGCTGACGGCGTCGGAAATAGCCGTCGGCGGAATTCCCAGCTCGGCCAATTTATCGTTGGCAATTTCTATATAGACTGCTTCCGACTGCTCGCCGACGAGCTCTACCTTGCTCACGTCCTCGACGGTCAGCATGATGCGGCGGATTTCCTCGGCCTTCTGCCGCAGCTCTTCATAGGAGTAGTCGTCGCCGGTCACGGCATACACCGAGCCGTATACATCGTCAAAGCGGTCGTTGAAAAACGGCCCGACGACGCCGTCAGGCAGCTCCGATTTCATGTCTTCCGTCAAGTTTCGCACCTCGTGCCACGTGTCGCGGATGGTGTCCCGCGGCGCCTGGTCAGTCAGGTACACGTAAATGACCGTCTGGCCGGGGCGGGAATAGCTTTTCAGGTAATCGAGGTTCGGCGTATCCTGAAGCTTCTTTTCGATTTTATCCGTCACCTGTTCTTCCATCTGCCGTGCCGTCGCGCCGGGCCAGGCGGCGGTGACGACCATTTGCCGCACCGTATAGGCCGGGTCTTCCATGCGGCCCAGCTTCATATAGGAAAAAACGCCGGCAATGGCGATGACGATGATGAAATACCAGACGAGGGTTCTGTTTTTAATAGCCAGTTCCGATAAGTTTCTCATGTGCCCTCACCTTCCGTCCGTACCTTCTGCCCTTCGCGCAGCATGTGGACGCCGGCTGTGACGACGACGTCGCCGGCGGCAACACCCGTCACGGCGACGGTATTATCGCCGAAGCCTTCGACGGAAACGGTCTTCAAGGACAAGGTCCCGTCTTTGCCGACGACCCAGACCTGCGGTGCATCGCCTGTCTGGTACAGGGCAGATAAGGGCAAGGTATACGAGCCGCTCCCGTCTGCCGCGCCGACATGCACGCTGGCCGTCATGCCCAGCTGCATGCCTTCCGGAGGCGACGGGACGGCAACGCGCACGGCGTAGGTACGGGAAGCCGCATCAGCCATGGGCGATACTTCCCGTACTGTCCCCTGAGCCGTCTGACCGGGCAGGGCCCAGAAGGAAAGGGTTACAGCCTGTCCGACAGGGAATTCAGCCAGCTTGTTTTCAGGCACGTCGATCTGCACCTCCAGTTCGCCCGAATGAACGAGGGTCAGCACAGTCTGGCCGGCGGCAACGACCTGCCCTACTTCGCCAGAAAGAGCTGATACGACGCCGTCGGCGTCAGCCGTCAAATTCGTATAGGACAGCTGGTTCTCCTGAGCCTGCTGCAGAGCCGCAGCCTGCTGGTATTGGGCAGCCGCCTGGTCGTAAGCCGTCTGGTACTGGTCGAGGGCGGCGGCGCTCACGGCGTCCTGGGAAAAGAGCTGCTTGTAGCGGGCCAGATTGGCTTCGGCTAATTGAAGCTGGGCTTGGGCCGCATTGACCTGGGCCTGAGCCTGATATACGGACTGGACGACATCCTTTGGGTCCACCGTCATGAGGACGTCTCCGGCATGGACGACGCTACCAAGCTGGACGTTGCGCGCCGTAATGCGTCCTCCGGCCTGAAAGGCCAGGGCGCTTTCATAGCGGCCCCGCACCGTGCCGGAGTAAGCGCCGGCTGCCCTTTCAGCTTCAGCGCCGACGGTAACAGTGCGGACCAGCTGCGGTCCTTCCGTCTGCGCCGGCTGCTGGCCGCATCCGGCCGCCGCTGCGGCAAACACGACGAGAGCCGCGACGTACAGCCACGTTTGCGATGCCTTCATATGTCATCCCTCCATTTCTCCGTCCCTTGCATCCCACGTCAGGACAGCAGCATTCTGCGCCGCCTGCTGCAGCCCCTGCAAGGTAGAGGCCAGCATCCTTTCATCCATATTCCGAGTCAGGGCCTGAATCCATACTTCCGAAATGTGCAGCAGTCCATCCCGTGCCTGCTGTCCCTGCTCCGTCAGATAAATATATTTAAAGCGCTTGTCCTTTTCATCCTGCCTGCGCCGTACATAGCCTTTTTCTTCCAGCGATTTGACGCAGCGGGCGATTAAGCCTTTGTCGACGGATAATTGCCTGCTCAGCTCATCCTGGCTGCAGCCGTCGCCGCGGTACAGCTCGACGAGCAGCACATATTCGCTGTAGCCGATGCGCCACGGCCGGCAGGCGTCGGTAATATAAGCCTGGGAACGGCGGTTCAGCACGCCGAAGGTATATCGTATCTGCGAGTAATCCATAGGTAAGGCCTCCTTTTCGCCAACCATTCAGTTGACTTAATCAACTATCTATATATAGTATAACAGAGTTATCCCATTGGCACAAGAACAAACAAGCCTGTCCTTCCCCCTATATCGTCATCACGGGGAAAGACAGGCTTTACGAATACATATATTGATGAAGTCAGGCGTTCCGCGTCAGCTTGTACAACAGGGCATTGCAGATCGCCGCGGCGACGTTGCTGCCGCCCTTGCGGCCTTTAGCGGCGATATAAGGCGCCCTGCCGGCCATAATAAGCTCCTTGGCATAGACGACGTTGACGAAGCCTACGGGAACAGCAATGACGAGCTCCGGCCGTATGTCTCCCTGCTCCATGAGCTCATGAAGGCGGATGAGGGCTGTCGGCGCGTTGCCGACGGCGATGATGACCGGCCCCTCGAGTCGGCAGGCCTTGTCCATGCAGGTGGCGGCCCGCGTCGTCCCCTTGGCCTTTGCTTCAGCAGCTACGTCGGCGTCGGCCATAAAGCAAACCTTGCGGCAGCCCAGCTTGTCGAGAGCGGCCTGGCTGATGCCCGTACAAGCCATGTTCGTATCGGTCACGATAGTACAGCCTTGCCGCAACGCAGCCAATCCCCGCTCCACGGCGGCATCGCTGAAGCGCAGCGTCCGGGCGTAATCAAAATCGGCGCTGGTATGGATGACCCGCTTAATGACGTCCTTTTCCATAGGCGGCAGGCAGATTTCCCCCAGCTCCTCTTCGATGATTTCCATGCTGCGCCGTTCGATGTCGGCCGGCAAAATATGTTCAATCTTCATGATGGCGTTCCTCCCTGTACATACGGCATGCGGCGACGAACCGGCGGGCCCAGTCCGGATTGCCCCAGAAATGAATGTGCGGATACGCCGCAACAATGCGGCCTTCGCTGTGCCCGCAGGGCCACGATCGCCTTCCCGACGCCTTTCGGGCCGTAAAGGCAGCGCCGTTGTCCGTGCTGTCGGAATAATGAAATTCGTGGGCGCAGATGGTATCGCCGCGGCGGCAGAGCATCGTATCTTCTTCGGCTGTCAGCGTGACGTAGCCGAATCGGGTCAGGTGATCCGTCATCTTCGAACTTCCCGGCAGGACGCCGCACCAGGAAACGGATTGCTCTCCTGCGGAAAATTCTTCCAACAGGTACATAAAGCCGCCGCACTCAGCAACACAGGGCATGCCATCTGACAAAGCCCGTTTTAAACTGCCCTTCATCGCGGCGTTGGCTGCTAAGGCTTCTGCGTAGAGCTCCGGATAGCCGCCGCCGAGGTACACGCCTTCGCAGTCAGGCAGCCTTTCGTCGTGGAGGGGACTAAAATATACCAGCTCCGCTCCCAGCTGCTTCAGCAAGGTCAGGCTGTCTTCATAATAAAAGCAGAAGGCTTCGTCCCTGGCCACAGCGATGCGGGCAGGCCCTGCCGGCTCCAGCACAGGCACTTCGTACGGCAAAGGCTGCGCTGACCGGGCCAGGGATACGAGAGCGTCCATATCGACAGACTGCATTGCCTGCTCGGCCAGCGCGTCTATTTTACTTCGGAAATCTTCAATCTCCCCGGCTGTGACCAATCCTAAATGGCGGCTGGCAAAGGCGCAGCCGGCCATGTCGGGAAAACAGCCGAAGGCGGTCAGTCCTGTCTCTTTCTCCCACGCGTCCTTAAAGTAGGCGTACACGCCGGGCTTGACGTGATTGACGATAAACCCGGCAATCCGGCTGTCCCGCCGGAAGGCCGCCGTCCCCTTGATTTGAGCCGCCAGGGACAGTCCCGCGCCGGAGCCGTCGACGACGAGGACGACAGGCGTATTCGTGACCTTAGCCAAATCATAAGCACTGGCCTCGCTCGTCGTGCCGACGCCGTCGTAATAGCCCATGGCTCCTTCCAATACGGCGATATCTGCGCCGTCGCTGCCTGAGGCCAGCAGATAGCGGGCCGTCGCCGCCCCCTGCCCGCCTCTTCCGAATAAAAACAAATCCAGAGTATGAGACGCTGTCTGGAGGACGCGGCTGTGAAATAAGGGGTCGATGTAATCGGGGCCGCTCTTAAAAGCTGCCGCCGTCAATCCCATCTTCTGCAGGGCCCGCAGAAGCGCGCAGACGATGGTCGTTTTGCCGCCGCCGCTTTTAGGGGCGGCAATCATCAGCCGCGGCGTCCTCGTCTCCTTCATAGGCGTCCCTCCTTCGGCAGCGCCGTCAGGATATAGACGGGATTTTGCCCCGTCATCATGTGGTACGGGCCGACGCGCCGGCTCTCTGCCGCGCTGAGCTGCGTAATATCCAGCGTATATCGGGTCTCATCTTTATAATAGGCCGTAATGTCGGCCAGCGTCTCGATGGTAATAGCCGTCATGACGATGCGGCAGGCCGCGTTTTTTCCGTATATGCCGTCCAGGATATTCGCCATCTTTCCCTTCGTGCCGCCGATAAAGGCGCAGTCCGGCGCTGGAATAGGCTCCATCGTTTCGGCGGCGTCGCCCGGGACGATGGAAACGTTTTCCACGGCGAAGCGGCGGCAGTTTTCCTGCACCAAGGACAATGCCTCTTCGTCGATTTCAAAGGCGTATACCTGTCCGAAAGGAGTCTGGCGAGCCAGCTCGACCGTGCAGGACCCCGTACCGGCTCCGATATCGTACACGCAGTCACCGGCCTGCGGCGCCAGATGGGAAACGGCGACAGCCCGGACGGAACGCTTGGTCATAGGCGCGCCGCCGCGGACAAAGGCATCGTCGGGCAGGCCATGGACCGGCGTCGTCGTCGGCAAGGGATGATCGTTGTATATCATCATGACGGCCAGGCCGCCAATATCCTGCCCCGCCATCTCGTCCGCCGTGCCGGACAGGATTTGCTCGTCTCCATAGGATAGATTCTGTCCAACATCGACGCGGACATGGCCCAAACCGGCCTGACACAGCTCCCGGCAAATCAGAGATACTGTATCGCTGCCGCCGGTCAGGCAGAATACCTTCTGATGGCCGTATACGGCGGCGGCGACAGACTCCCGGCGGCCGTGCCGGCTGACGCAGTATGCGTCGTGCCATGGCGTCCGCACCTTGGCGGCAAAATACGCGAGGCTGCTGATACCCGGGCAAGATATGACCGTACAGCCCGGAATGTCTGTCAGCAGCCGACCTAAACTAAAAAAGCCGACGTCGCCGGACACAACGACGGCCGCCGGCCCGTCTCCGTCTTCCATAGACGCTAGGACGCGCCGTATTTCCGACGGTTTATACGTTGAAATTATGTTCTTTCCCAAGGAGGAAAAGGCCTCGGTCATGCGCCTGTCGCCCAAGATAACCCGGCTTTCTTCGACAGCCCGTTTCCCCTGTATCGTCAAAAAATCAGGATGTCCCGGCCCCATGCCGACGATGTATACCTTCATGCCCTTTCCTCCCCGCAAGCTGCCTGCCGCAGCCGTTTTATTACGTCTTCCAATGAAATTCCCCTTTCCGCCGTCCGCTTCACGACGATAAGGACGGCGCCGGCCCGACGGGCTCCTTCTTCCTTTTCGCCATAGCCGCCGGCCTGCCCTGAGTCCTTGGTGACGACATAGGCCGCCTGGGTCTGGGCAAACATTGCGGCGTTCAGGTCGGCCGAAAAGGGACCCTGCATGCAGATAATATGGGCCGGGTCGTAGCCCAGAGACAGGGCTCGCTCCAGCGACGACGGCAGAGGCAGGATGCGCAGGTACATGCGCTCCCTGTAATCGGGAACGGCGGCAAAGATATCCAAATCCTTGCTGCCTGTCGTCAGGAATATCCTTCCCGTCGTATGGCTCAGCATGTCCGCTGCCTCTTCCATCGAGTCGACCGTGACGACGCCGCCGTGCTCCGTACAGGGCCGGACGACGCGGCAATAAGGAACCCTCCCTTCCCGACAGGCGGCTTGTATGTTGTCTGTCACTGCAGCGGCATAGGGATGGGTCGCGTCGACGGCCAGCCGTATATGATACTCGCGCAGAAAGGCAATCATAGCCTGCCGGTCCATGCGCCGCCGGACAATGCGGATATGATCGGCCTTCGGCAGCAGGGCCGCGCCGTAGTCCGTCGCGACGGACACGTATACCGTCAGAGGCAGTCCCGCCGCGTATTCCGCCAGCAGCCGACCTTCCGTCGTGCCGCCGGCAATCCAGACGGCCGTCACAGGACGTACCCGCGCGGCGTCACCATCTTGTCCTTCAGCACTTTGGTCTGGCTGTTGCCGATAAAGACAGTGGAAAACATATCCAGCACCATGTCCTGCAGCTGTGTCAGCGTCGTGATTTCCGCCGTCTCGCCGTCGCGGCCGATATGGCGGACGATGCCGGCCGGCGTATTCTTCGGCCGATAAGGCAGGATAATCTGACAGGCCTTGCGCAGGTAGCCGGCCCGTTTTTTGCTGGCCGGATTGTACAGGACGATGACGAAATCGCCTTCAGCGGCGCAGCGCAGGCGCTTTTCAATGACCTCCCAGGGCGTGAGCAAGTCGCTGAGGGAAATGAGGCAAACATCGTGTGTCAGAGGCGCGCCCAGCAGAGCCGCTCCCGAGCAGGCCGCCGTCACGCCGGCCACGACGACGACGTCGATGTCATCGCAGTCCGCCGCCATTTCATGCATGATGCCGGCCATGCCGTACACGCCGGCGTCGCCGCTGGAAACGAGGGACACGATCTTGCCTTCGCGGGCCTTGTCTATGACCAGGCGGCAGCGGTCTGCTTCCTTCGTCATGCCCGTATCCAACAGTTCTTTATGAGAATATTCCTCTTTTATCAGTCCAATATACGTAGTATATCCGATAATGCAGTCGCAGCGGTCCAGCACCTGACGGGCCTCGGCCGTCATGCCGGCAGGGCCGCCCGGCCCGATGCCGACGACATACACCGTATGCTTCATACCTTGTCCTCCTTCTTGCCGAACTGGACGACGTATTCTTCGCAGGCAATGGCTACAGTCACGCCGTCGCGGCCCGATTTTTCCAGCAGCAGCCGGCCGCCATGGCTGGATAAGACAGCAGCCCGCTCGCAGACGTTGTCCGTGCCGACAACGCGGCGCACAAACCCTGACGAAATGAATTTTCCCGGCGCGTCGTTGAGCTGCCGCGCCGTATAGTAGCGTACCGGCAGATGGCGTGCCCGGGCAAATTCCGTAATGCCTGCTTCGTCCCTTTTTATATCAATCGTGCTGACATCGGCTACGGCGTCCCAGCTCAGGTGGAGCCGTTCCATATCTTCACCGACGCGGCGGGCAATGAAATCGGCGCTCGCGCCGCGGCGGCAGCCTACGCCGATATGCAGGATCGGCGGACGGGCCACGACGGTCACGGCAAAGGGACGGCACTCGTCCTTTACCGTAACGGCCAGACCAGCCGGGCCCTGCCCAGCCTGCACCAAGCTGGCCGGCACGTCGCCGCTTAAGGGAAAGTCGCTGTACAATCCAGCCTGTCCCCGTTCGAGAAGCGCCGCGGCGAAGGCCTTGGCGTCGCTCAGGGACGACAGGCGCAGTCCCTGCACCGCCGCCCATTCGTCGACGGCAAAGAGATTGTTGACATCCGTCGCCGTCGTGATGACGGCATGGCCGCCCAGCCCCTTCGCCAGATACCGGGCGATGTTGTTCGCCCCGCCGATATGGCCGGATAACAGGGGAACGACGTATTCCCCTTTTTCGTCGACGACCAGCACGGCCGGGTCCTTCTCCTTGCCCCGCAGCTGCGGCGCGACAGCGCGCACAGCGATGCCTGCCGCACCGACGAAGACGAGGGCTTCGGCATTTCGAAAGGCCAGGCGGACACTTTCGGCTACATTCAGGGGAAAGGGCCGCAGCACGGCCGGATTCATAGGAATAAATTTATTCATCGTTTCATGGGTTACGACGAATCCCAATTCAGATAACACGGGGCCGATGCGCAGGCTCAGCGCCGTCCCCGCGGCGGTAAATGAAAAAACGACTGCTTCCATACCAATCTGCCTCCTCGTACGGGCATACCTTGCCGTATCCGGGCCGCCTTATTTCGTCTTTCCTTGGCGGTATCCATGGGTAAACGCAGGATCATATAATAAGCTTCTGTCATAGGCGCCGCCGAGAAACTCACCGACGAGGATGAGCGCCGTCTTGTCGATGCCCTGTGTTTTGGCCGTCTCGGCCAGCGTGCTGACAGTGCAGCGGCAGACCCGTTCTTCCGGCCACGACGCCTTGTAGACGATCGCTGCCGGCGTCTGTCCGTCGTATCCGCCTTTCTGCAGCTCCTCCTGCAGTCCTTCCAGCAAGCCGGCGCTGAGGAAAATGACCATCGTCGCCTTGTGGGCGGCATAATCGGCGATTTTCTGCCGGTCCGGCACAGGCGTACGCCCTTCCATGCGCGTGATGACGACGGACTGGCTCACGCCAGGCAGGGTGTATTCGGCCTGCAGGGCCGCCGCCGCTGCACAGAAGGAGCTGACGCCGGGCACGACGTCGAAGGCAATTCCCTTTTCCGCCAGGATATCCATCTGCTCGCGGATCGCTCCGTATACGGACGGGTCGCCCGTATGCAGGCGGACCGTGACCTTTCCTTCCGCCTCGGCTTGTTCCATGACAGAAATGACCTCTTCCAAGGTCATGGATGCGCTGTTTTTCACGACGCATCTCTCTTTAGCATACTCCAAAAGAACCGGATTCACCAGAGATCCGGCGTAAATAATGACATCGGCCTGTTCCAGCAGGGATTTTCCCCGCAAGGTGATCAAGTCGGGCGCGCCTGGTCCGGCGCCGATGAAATGTACCATGGCAGCCTCCTATTCCTTGACCAGAACGACGGAAAAATACGGCCCGTCTTCTGCGTCCTTCAGCGACGTATATATCTTCTCCCCGGCCATGCCGCACCGCTCGACCATAGACGCGGCGTCCAGCCTGCCGGCGGCGGCCAAATCCTGTTTCAAATCAGCCAGCGGCCCCGCCGGCTTCATGACGACCTTGCTTCCGTCCATGGCCAGCAATTCCCGGCGGTCGCTCCGATTTCCGGGAATAATCGTCAGCGTTTCGTCCCTTTCGCACAAGGGCCGTCCCAATCGGGCCGCGGCGGCGCAGAAGCTGGGCACGCCGGGGATGATCTCCGTCTTGTAGCCGTGTTTCTCGACGATGCGCTGGACGTACAGGCTTGACGCGTAGATCGTCGGGCAGCCTAGCGTAATGAGAGCCACGTCCAGTCCGGCCGCCAGATTTTCTTCCAAAGCCGACGCGCCGTCTGCATGGGCTTTAGCCAGAGCGGCTTCGTCGCGGGTCATAGGAAAATCGATGTTCAATATGTCTTTTCCCTGCAAATCTACGTCGGCCATCGCGGCGACGGCCTGCAGCAGAATGTCCTTGGCCGTCCCTACGCCGGCCCGTCCCTGCGGAGCAGCCAGTACCGGGCAGGCTTGAATTCGTTTTAATGCCTTGACCGTAATGAGCTCCGGGTCGCCCGGCCCGACGCCGATGCAATATAAGGTTCCCTTCATCATGGTATCTCCCTTGTCGTATGATGTAAAAGCAGCTTCTTCGCCCGGCTCGTACAGCCCAGAACGCCGTACGTATTAGAAAATAGGACGGCGCCGGTCTGCACTTCGCCGTGAACGCGCTGCTCCATATAATATTCTATCTTTTGGCACGTAAAAGCCATGACGGCCTCCCGCAGTCCTTCCTGCGTCAGGATGCGCACGGCTTCGTCCGTCGTCACGGCATCGTACACGGCCTGACCCGTCCGTCGGGACGCGCCGCACAGCATAGCCGCCAGAGACAGAAAGGACGTGCGCCCGTCGGCATAAGCCGAATGCGTATTCATAATCCCCTGGGCCACCTTGACCAGCTTGCCCAGATGGCCGATGAGCAGGATATCCTCAAAGCCGCAGTACAGGCCGTAGTCCAGGAGCTCGCCGACGTAGTTGCTGATCGTCACCCGCCTGGACACGTCAACGCCCAGCCGGCTGCGGCTGAAATCAACGCCGTAGTTGCCGAAGAAGGCTAGCAAATGCCTGTCACCGGCAGCCTTGCGGGCGTCCATTTCCAGCCGTATCGTGTCGACCAGAGCTTTCTCGCTCATGGGCTCGACGATGCCTGTCGTCCCTAAGATGGACAAACCGCCGACGATGCCCAGACGGGGATTGAAGGTCTTCTTCGCCACCGCTTCGCCGCCGGGAATAGAAATCGTCACGGCAAAGCCGCCGCCATAGCCGCAGGCCGTCTTCACGTCTTCCAAGGCCTGGCAAATCATGCGGCGCGGCACGGGATTGATAGCCCATTCGCCGACAGGGCAGGCAAGGCCCGCCTTGGTCACCGTGCCGATACCCTCTCCGCCTCGAATGTCGATACCTTGATCTGTCAAGGCCACGTCGGTATAGACGAACAGGCCGTTTGTAATATCCGGGTCGTCTCCGCCGTCCTTGACGACGGCGCAGCGCGCCCTGCCGGGATGTACGGCGCTGTCATGGATTTCCAAGGTCAGTACAACGCCCTGCGGCGTCGTAATCGATACGGCGGCTGCGGCCTCTCCCGTCAGGGCCATATGGGCCGCAGCCTTCGCCGCCGCAGCGGCGCAGGAACCCGTCGTATAACCGCAGCGAAGCTTTTTGCCGCCTGTTACGGAAAATAAATCCATAGACTCCTCCTTATCGTTCCAATCCCAGAGGAATCAAGGCCCTGCGGCCATCTGACGTCTGTACCAGCTCGGCCTGTACGCCGAAGACGCGGCACATCAGGTCCGGCGTCAGCACGTCGGAGGTACGTCCTGTACAGACGATTTCTCCGTCTTTCATGACGATGGCCTGCTGCGTGTACTGCAGGGCCTGATTCATATCGTGAAGGACGACGACGATGGTCAGTCCTAATTTTTCGTTTATATGGTTCAGAAGGCGCATCATGTGCAGCTGATGGCGCATGTCTAAATACGTCGTCGGCTCATCCAAATATAAAATCGACGACCGCTGGGCTAACAGCATAGCCAGCCAGACGCGCTGCTGCTCACCGCCCGATAACTGCTGAACCACGGCGTTGGCCTTGTCTTCCAGCCGGACGGCATGCAGGGCCTTTTCCACATACAATTCGTCCTTCGGCGACGCCGGGCGGTAAAACGTCCGATAGGGAAACCGCCCCATGCGCGCCAATTCGCGGACCGTCATGTCGTCGGGAGCCTGATGCAGCTGAGGCAGCACAGCAATATGACGGGCCAGCTCCCGCCGGCTGAAGGAAGTGATGTCCCGTCCGAAAATAGTAATCGTCCCCTTGTCCGGCCGCAGCATGCGGCTCATGGTCTTGAGAAGCGTACTCTTGCCGCAGCCATTGGGCCCGACGACGGCCGTGATGCTGCCCGTTTCAATGGAAAGGGTAACATCGCGCAGGATATCCCTGCCTCCTAGGGAAAGGGACAGATGCTCTGCCGAAACGGCGTAATCCATGGCTGTCACACTTCCTTCCGCAGGAGAAATAAAAAGAACGGCGCGCCGATAAAAGCCATGATCAAGCCTGCCGGCAGTTCGACCGGCGCGAAGATCACCCGGGCCAGCGTATCGCTCAGCGTCACGACGGCCATGCCCAGCAAGGCCGAGCCGGGAATGATATAGCTGTAATTCGTGCCGACGAGAAGGCGCACCATGTGCGGCACGACGAGGCCGACAAAGCCCAGCAGGCCGGCTACGCTGACCGAGCTGGCGGCCAATAAGGCGGCCACTGCCGTGAGCAGCACCCGGGCCAGCTCAATATTCAGTCCCAGCGCCCGGGCCATGTCGTCGCCGAGCTGCAGGACGTTGAGGTAATAAGCACCAATCAAAGCCAGCAGCAAGCCGGCGCACCAATAGGGCGCGACGACGGCCGCTTCATTCCAGCTGGCCGCCGAAAAACCGCCGACCATCCACAACAACGCGCCGTGTACCCTGTCGCTGTAAAATACGAGAATCCCCGAAATGCCGGCGCTCAAAAAAGCCGAAACGGCTACGCCGGCCAAAATAATCCGTACCGGCTTGATGCCGTTTTTCCAGGCCAGGGCGTAAATCGCTCCGGCCGCCGCCATCGCCCCGAGAAACGCCACGGGTGTCATGAGATAGGTCATGGCCGGAAACAGGACGAGAACGGCGATGCCTGTAATGCCCGCGCCGGCAGAAATGCCGATAATATGCGGGTCTGCCAGAGGATTGCGCATGACCGCCTGTAAGATAGCTCCGGCTACGGCCAGATTCGACCCGACCATGGCTCCCGTCAGCGCCCGGGGCAGGCGCAGATTCCACACGATCTGGTCTGCCGTCTGGGCCATTGGATTCCATAAAATAGAAAGCACCTGACCGGGAGGAATCACCGCCGCTCCCTGGGCAACAGACGCGACGACGCCGGCGAGGGCCGCCGACGCAAAAAGAGCCAGCATGAGGCAGCGCCAGGCCAGGCGGTTGCGCGGCCCTATCATGAGAAGGCCTCCGGATAGGCAAGCCGGGCCATATAGGCTACGGCGTCGGGATACTCGAGGCCGGGATTCAGGAGGAAGTACCGCTCAGGCAAAACGTATACCTTTCCTTCCTTTACGGCCCGCAGCGTCGCCCAGGCCGGATTCGACATGACATCCTGACGAATCCGCTCTTCTATTTTTTCCGCCGGCCCCATAGAGGTGAAGAAGATAATGTCGGGATCCTTTTCCGCCAGCGCTTCCATGCTGTAGGGAACCTTTTCCATCGTTCCGCTGGTCTGGGCGTCGGCGGCGACGTTATCCAGATGAAGCATTTTGGCCGCGCAGCCGGCAATGCTGGTTTCGAGCTGTACCGTCACCGAGCTGGGCGTCGCGTGGATGATAGCGACTTTTTTATGGTCCTGCGGCGCTTTGGCGACGATGGCCTCTATGGCCTCATCCATTTCCGCCGCCCGAGCCTCGGCCGCCTCTTTCTTGCCGTAAATCGTCCCGAAGACGGCTAAATTCCGCTTTACGTCGTCATAGGTCTTGCTGCGCAGGGCGATGACGGGAATGCCGTTCTGCTCCAGCAAGGACACCAGCTTTTGGTGCTGCACCTCGCTGGCTACGACCAGATCGGGCTGGAGCTCGATGATTTTCTCAACGCTCACGTTGTACACAGGCCCTACGTCTGGCACCGCTGCATATCGCTCAGGCAGCTCAGCGTCTTCGGCCTTGACCGTCGCCCGGCCGGCCAGCTCGCCGTCGAGGGCGTCGGCCATATTCAATAGGGACGTAGACAGGACGACGACGCGCCGGGGCTTCTCTGCCAGCCGTACGTTCCGGCCCATATCGTCCGTAATGACAGCATAGGCCCCGTCAGCCTGCCCGCTTCCCTGGGCCGTCGCGGCGTTCTGCGGCGCGCAGCCGGCGGCAAGCAGGGCAACCAAGCACAAACACAGACCGGCCCAAAGAAACCACCGTTTCGTATGCATCCTATCCCCTCCTGTCATCTGCTAAAAGCTGTATTTCGCCCCAGCCAGCCAGAACCGCCCGGCCGACGGGTAATCGTGGTACATGTCGTACCCTTCGTTGGTCAGGTTATTCACTTGGGCGTATACGGTAAAATCTTTCGTAACGTCATAGCTTACGCCGAGATTCCACGTCACGTAGGAGCCGTGCATGTAGTAATCGTCGTCGCGGCCCGTGCCGGCGTTCATGGTCATATTGACCTTCCAGGCCTTGTTGTGAAAATGCAGGCCTGCATGGTAGCCGTTGGGGCGGTTGAATGATTCGTCGGCATGCATTCCCTTGCCATCGCCTTCATCAATTTTCGTATGAATATAAGAATAGCCTAATTCATAATCCCACTTGTCGTTGATGGTCTTATTCATAGAAATTTCTACGCCGCGCTTTTCTTCTTTATTGAGATTGCGTACATAAGATTCTATCTCTCCTCTATCCCAGCGAATTGCGTTGGTCAAGCTACTACGGAAGAAATTAACGTCAAACTGAGTTTTTTCATCATATTGATATGTAATACCAAAATTCTGCGTATATCCTGTTTCAGCCTCTAAATCAGGATTTCCATACGAAGTTTTAGTATAAGAATTACCATGTTCATCTTTTTTTGGGGTTTCTAAATAATAATACAAATCATTCAGTTTCGGTGCGGCAAAAACGCGGCTCCAATTCGCATACACATTCCATTTTTCATTAGGCTGATAATTCATGGCAATGCGCGGCGTCTTGTGGAAGCCGAACTCGCTGTTGTCGTCCAAACGAATGCCCGGCGTAACATTCAATTTACCGAAAGTCATGACATTTTCCAAATAAACGGCCCGGTTTGTCCGTTCTTTATCAATATATCCCGAGGACACATTGGTTCCCTCATCCTTCGTCCATTCTACGCCGGCCGTCAGCACATTGTGATCGTCCAGCTTCCAGCTGTTTTCAGCCTGTACACCCTGATAGCGGGAATGGAAATGGTAGGTCCAAAGATTTTTGGAATAGTTATTGAAATAGCGGATAAAGCCCGGCGTATCGCCGTCTTCACCAAAGGTATACGTAAGGCTGTAGTTGTTGTTCAGCCGCTCAATCCGCTTGTTGGCCGTAATCGTCTGCAAGCCCGGCTGTTCATCGGAGTCGTCGAAGGTCGAGCCATGGCCCTGAAAATTCGTATGAGTAGCCCAAAAGGTCAAGGAGCTGCTGTCGTTCAGTTTCTGGTCGATGCGGGCCGTCAGGGAATCCTTATTGTAATCGCCGCGGCTTTCATCCGTATCGTATCCGTCGTCGTTGAACTGGTAATACTTCCGATGGCACAGGCTGCCCGTGACGTACCATGACGTATTGCCGCTGGAGCCGCTCGTCGTCAGGGAATAATTGTGCGTTCCCCACGAGCCCGTATTGACGTCCAGCGTCGTCCGGTTTTGACCGCCGCGTTTCGTAATGATGTTGACGACACCGCCGACAGCGCCGCTGCCGTAACGGACGGACCCGCTGCCCTTGGTCACTTCAATTCGTTCGATGTGGTCGACGCCGGGCAAGGTCTGCAAATCGACGGTCCCACGGCCATAGGCGGCGCTCTGAGGGTTCGTAATAGGCTGGCCGTCGACGAGGACGAGGACCCGGTCGTCGCCGTTCAGGCGGATGTAGGCCGACGTTCCCGGCACCTGTTCCGTCACGGTGACGCCATTTACCTGTTCCAGCGCCGTCTGCACGTCGATATATTGATTGCGTTCCAAATCTTCCGCCGTAATGACCGCCGTGTTCGACTGTTTTCCCTGCAACGCCTGAGCCGTCAGCACCGGCTGATAGCGATCAGCCGTTACGACGATTGTATCTGTATCTGCGTCCGTTGCCGCCGCGCCGACAGGTATGCTTCCTGCCAGCGACAAGCAGATCAGCGAAAGCAGCGTTTTATGTGATGTCATATATATGCTCCTTATATACTATATAGTACCATTAACGTATTCGAAAGGGAATATTCAGCTCTCTTTCCGAAGCTACAGCCTGACCGTAGCTGTTCTGCGCCGGTTCGTACACGCAGCCGTAGGCGATCTGCACGGCCGCCTCGTCCATGGCCGCATATCCCGACGAAGCGGAAACCGACGCGCTGGCGACGGAGCCGTCCGCACTGACGACGATGTGAACCGTCACGGTTCCGCCGATATTTTTCCGCCGCAGTTCTTCCGGATAGTAAGAATTCACGTCGGGCACCGATACGAGGCGGGCTTTCGTCGCCGGCCGCAGTCCGTCGCCGCCGGGAATACCGACAGCGCTTCCGCCGGAGCCGGGCTCGCTCCCCGAACCAGACGCTCCCTGCCCTGCGCCGCGGCCCTTTCTGTCCGACGAAAGTCCTTGCCCAGCCGCGGATTGCGTCTTATGAGCCGCCGCGATTTCCTTAGCCTGAGCGGCGTCGACGCCCGTCTCGGCCATGATCTTCTGTACCTCCCGCTGTTCCTGCACCTCTTCGGTATAGGACTCGTCGATGGCCGGCATCGGGCTGGCCGGCGCTTCATACGTCGGGCCGCTGTCTCCGCCGCCCAATTTCGGCAGGTTGTTTACCGAATCTTCATTATATACCGTCACGTCGATTGGCTCGGCCTGGGAACGGGTCTGGATAAAGGTGAACACGCCGGCCGCCGCCAGTACGACGAACAGCGCCCCATGGACGGCCAGCGAGACGAACAGAGCCAACCTCTTATCCTTTTCCTCGCGCCTCACTTCGCACCGCCGCTTTCCGCAGCCAGGCCGAAATGGGTAACGCCTGCGCCCTTCAGCTCATCGAGCAGGGCCATAACCTGTCCGTAATCCAGTCCCTGATCGGCCCGGATGACGACGGAAAACTGCCCGCTGCGGCGCTGCGCTTCGGCAGCCTGCCGCAATAAGTCGCCGCGGCTGATTTCCTTATCTTCCAGCCACAGCGTCCCGTCTTTTTTCATCGTCACGACGTAGTTGACCTTCGTCTGCGCCTCGGCGTGGACAGCCTGGGGCAAATCAACGCCTACCGTCTTCAAGTCGACCATGTACAGCGTGCTGATCATAAAGAAAACCAGGAGGAAAAACATGATGTCGATCATGGGGATGATCATGACCTCCGGCTTCGTAAATTGCCGTCTGTCCCGCAGTCTCATGATACTCGCTCCCGTTCCTTGGGCGGCATCAGCTCAAGAGCAGAAAAACACAGTTCCATGTCCGTGATGATGCGGTCCAGGCGCTGCGTAAAATAGGCGTGAACGGCCAGAGCCAAAATAGCTACGCACAACCCGAAGGCCGTCGCCACGAGAGCCTCGCCGACGCCGCCCGTAATGGCGATAGCCTGCCCCGATTCGACGTTGAAAATGCTGAACGACGTAATCATACCGCTAATCGTCCCGAGAAGCCCCAGCAAAGGAGCCATGGTAACGATGACGCTCAAATAATACAGGCGGCTGCGCAATTTAGCCAGCAATACGCCCGACTGTACTTCGACGAATGCGCCGCGCCGCTCGTCGTCGCAGGCAAAGGCGTCGGATAAAATCAACGCCAGACCGCCCTGCCCTTGACGGGCCGCTTCGCAGGCTTCATCATATTTTTTCAATTTCATGTACGTGTAAAATTGCTGGGCAAAGACCTTTCCGGCATCCATACGCTGATAAAAGAGCCAGCGTTCAACGCCTACGTACACGACAAACAACGAACAGGCCAGCAGGGCGTACATGACGATGCCGCCCCTTTGAAACAACTGCAGGCCTTCTGCTATGGATTCCATATCTCCCTCCCCGGCAATGCCGTCACCGTTTCCTAAATAAAAAAAGCCGCAGGGATATCCCTCACGGCTATTCGCGCACCATTGAATCTCCATTCCCATCGCTCGCAGGTCTATCGGTGATTATCAGTCAGGCAGTTCTTCTGGCTCGGATTCATAGCTCCGCTGCGCCTTCCCATACCTATGGGGTACAGTGACATATTGCAGCGTCGCTCCTCATTACAGCGGCGGGACCGCGCCGGAGTTTCACCGGACTTCTCTATTAAGTCTGCGACACCTGACCTGCATATAAATAGATTTCAATTAACTATAGCATGCCCCCTAGAGCCTGTCAATACGCGGATTTCTGTACGAACGGCTCCGTTTCGTCATAAAAGACGAAAAAAAATCAATACCATGTACATTCCCGACAGTATCAATGGTAGATGGGATTTATTCGATGGGGACGTCGCAGCGTCCCTTTCCTTCCTTCGGCAGCTGTGATCTACCTCATGTACGCAATACGGTACCCGCCGCCATTTTCTGCCAATGTCCGCAGCCGAACGATTCGTTTCGCCCTAGTTTTCACACAACTTCAATTTTTTAAACTGCCTATGCGGCAGACAACGATATTATCGCAGGTCAGCTCAATACCTTCATTTTCTAAACTGCCTATGCGGCAGACAACGCAATTTTCTTCTGGTTCCCGCCCTGTATAATTTTCTAAACTGCCTATGCGGCAGACAACGGGTCGCGGCCATGCATACCGTGCCCGATGAATTTCTAAACTGCCTATGCGGCAGACAACTACAGTATGTATCCGCTCGATTTGGAATTAAATTTCTAAACTGCCTATGCGGCAGACAACGCGTAGTACGTATGCGCAGAGCTTGGATATTTTTTCTAAACTGCCTATGCGGCAGACAACTCCATTTCGTTGCCGTTTTCGTCTCTCTGGATTTTCTAAACTGCCTATGCGGCAGATAACTATGATGATACTGCTGGTCGGATTTTTCCATTTTTCTAAACTGCCTATGCGGCAGATAACCTAATCACACACACATGTTCATGCATACCATTTTTCTAAACTGCCTATGCGGCAGATAACTTGATCATCGCCAATTCTTCATCCGTGCAATATTTCTAAACTGCCTATGCGGCAGATAACTATAAGCAGACGTAGACGGCATAGCACCAGAATTTCTAAACTGCCTATGCGGCAGATAACGCGTTCGACATATGCGCAGTCTTTGGATGTTTTTTCTAAACTGCCTATGCGGCAGATAACTTATCCCTTTTTATATCGATGAGGTCTTGCCTTTTCTAAACTGCCTATGCGGCAGATAACTGAAATAATCATGACGCTTGCAGCGATACAATTTTCTAAACTGCCTATGCGGCAGATAACTGTAAGAAAACATACTGCCATACGGCATACATACTGGCATGGCAGTATGTTTTCCTTATTTTACCCTAAATTTTTCCAGATAGCAAAAATCCGCATATTTCCAAGGATTTTCCTTTACTCATTTTATTTTGGTTAAAATTCGGGTACTGCGGAATGAGGACTCAATCCATAACTGCCAAAATGATTTTTCTCTCCTGGTTCAGCTTTCGTCCGTTTAATGAACAATCGGAATGGATTGTGGTTCGTCATGCTACACATCTGAATATACGGCAGCTGCGTCGCCCGATTTTTTGATTTCATAATCTGCAGTGCCTGCTCATAGGAAGTATCAGGATGGCGTTGGCTGTACCGTCTTGCTTTTTGATGGACGGAGCTGTCCGGCTGATATCGGCTGTACACAGCGTATCCTTTTATTTTTTTGTATGGTATTTTCTTTATCTTTCCAATAGCCACATAATCAGCAAAACGCCGCAATACGCCCTTTATATCCAATAGTTCCAATAGGTTTTCCTCTTCTGCCAAAATCCGCAGCTTAGTTCCTAACGAAGTGTCTTCATACTCTGGAAACGATACGGCAATATTCGTAATTCCCCGGGTATTTTTTAGATCTGCCAATGCAATATGAACTGCTGTAAATACTTTTCCCCAAAGAAAGTTTACAGAAGAGCTTTCATCAGGAAGCAGCGTGATCTCCTGATAATACTGCATAATATCATTCCTTTCCGCTTTGTCCGAAGACGCCGCCGCGCACTAATACGGCCATGACATAGTGTTCGTCTTCCTCACAGCCTAATGCCTCTCCTGCCGAGTATTTATCAAATAAGGTATAGAAATCCTTCTTGCTCGTGCCAGTCCGATAGGCTTTCCCCAAATTCGTAACAGCGCCGTACGTTTCTATTGCAATGGGACGCAGGACGTCGTCGTATTCCGGATACCACGTGTCGATAGTCCTCAAAGCATTGCCTAATTTTTGAGAATGCATAGCCGCTGTATCGTTTACAGCGTATAAAATCTTGCTTTTTTTACCCTTCTTGTCGAGGACTAATTCTTCGCTCGGATATACTTCTTGTCCACGACCCAACAGCACATTGGCTTCGACTTCAAGGAAAAGATACGGCTTAGTGCCGCACAAGGCATCGGCAATACAGTTTGCCAGAGCTAAGACATTCGTATCTTCATCGTCAAAGTCCCGTAAGCCGTAGTCATACGCATTAAATACCCATTGGACTTCCGGCTCTTTTGCCGTCACGATAATTTCAATTCGCTCTGCGCCGACGCGATTTCTCCATAAAAACCGTCCGTTGGCAATATTGAAAGCATACCGCTTCGCTAACTCGGTAAAGCCGTAGCGGTCTTTATAGGCTTGGATCATGCTGTTGATTTTCTGATAGTGTTCTTCATTATTGCAAGCTGACGGCTGCTGCACCGGCAGAAATTTCAGCGTAAAGCAAAGGGTTAACGTATCGCATTCCATAGATAAGGAAGCACTGTCTACAGTTTGCAAGTTGGCTTTTTCTACTTCTGCATTCAGCTTAGCCGGGTCATTTTTAACGGCGTTCTTCAGCCGATTGGAAATAGTGCCCCGCACCGATTTTTCTGCTAAACGAATCGGAGTCTTTTCCTCTTGCCTCGTATCCCACCGTGTTTCATACATATATCCGTCAGAAGGAACCATCCGCTTTTCAAAGGCCAATACAGACGCAATACCAGAATCTTTTTTTGTCATAACAAACTCCTCCTTTTACTGCAGCTTCTGATTTCTGCAAATATACAATCCCTCTTCTTCATCGTATTCATAGTGCCACATCATGTCGTCAATATCATCAAATTGATACGGCATCTTAAACTCACCCAGCGTAATGATATTTTCGGCAAAGCGATGCGGTTTTGTCATATCCCGTTGATGAGATACCTGCATCAGTGGCGATATCGCCTTAAATCCTACAGAAATGGGAATCATCCAGCCGGGTATTGCTCTTTCGTACGTCCAGTCCGTACGACCCGATTCATCATCCGACTCGGCATGGCAATGAATCTGCAAAAATTTCAGCAACGTATCCAGCCCATCTTCGGAACCAGCGGCTTCCTGCGCCAGTATATCCTGTCGTTCAATCAACACATATCCAGGCATCATCCTAGCAATGAGCGGCTTATATCCATATTCTTTTTCCTCGTCAATATATACGATTTCTGCTTTGCCGGCTTTGAGAACATCTCCGGAAGCGATTTTCATAGTGGACAGCACCATAGTAATCGCATGTTCACACCGCTCTTTATATTCCGGCCGAACCCGGCTCGTTTCGATTACCAAGGTTACCGTCACATGAACTCGCGCTTCGGCAATAAACGGCGGCCGTTCGTAGGCTCCGCCTTTCTTTTTCAGCGGATTGGCCGTCCCGATAATCGAGTTTCTGTACCCCTTTTGAACCTGTAAATGACAGGAATGGCAGACAACAGCCGTTTTAGAAAATGTAATATCTGAAAAAATGGGGTCCCATACCGCTAGGTTCCGCTGCAGAGTATGCACAGCTCCCAGCCATGCCGTCATTGCCGGAAAGCCAATGGTATAGGTGCTGCTCATCGCATTAGCGTTGTGAATTTGTACGTCAGGCAATACAATGTAGGTTTTCATCACTCGCATCTCACCGCCTTATCCAGTTCATCTCTGAACTTGTGCTTAAAAAAGTGCATTTCTCCATCCCCTAAGATGCAGCATTCTTTCTTTAATATGTATTCATACGTACGTATTACCCATCGTCCAAAATCAGCACTCAGCTCCTCACGCCATTCTTCTTCTTTCCGCTGCAGCGCATAATGAGGATCCAGCCAAATTTTCTGATGCAGCGGCAGGGACGTATAGGTTCCGTCGCTGCTCCATCCTTGGCCCTCGCGGCGAAGGGCATAGGCCGTCATCATGGCCTGGGAAATGAGCTGATCTATATGCACTCTTACGGCGTCGCGGATTTGTTTATTGTTCCTATCCTCTTTAAACAGTACATGAAGTTCCTTAAATATGTACTTATAATTTCTAAACGAAAGGGATTCCCTAAAAAAATTTCTTTTAGGCTTTCGCACTTGCCGGCCAGACAGTACCGGCGGAAGCGAAGGCAGCAAGTACGCCGTTCCGCTGTTGGCGTTGTTTAGATAGCTGATATTCTGGGGTTTCGTCCCGCCGAAGGAAATAGCCGTCAAATCCCAAAGTTCATCATAATCAGCACCAGCCTCGCGGTACTGCTTCCGCTGTTCGTCTAATTGTTTAACCTTTCCTTTCAGTTTCAGTAATACGCTGGAAGACGGCATGACCGTCAGCAAATGATAGGCATTGGCTCCCACAGGAAAATATACTTGTTTAAGCAGGCCGTCGGTCGTGTCGGGGAGGCTCGGCCGACTGCATTGTAGGACGCGTTCTTTGAAGGTATGGTACAATGCTTCGTCGATATGCAATGCTTTAAATTCTTCTTCGACCAAAGAACTTCCCGTTACTACATGGAAAAACACGGTATGCCCATCTTCCAAAGGTTTACCAAATAATAATTTAGCCGTCCCCATATACGCGGCGTTGACAGAAACATCGGTATCATGAGCTGAATTCGACGTAACAACATACCCTTTACAAGGAGAATCAGACGTATCGTATAGGGTTACTTTAGCGTCCGGATGGGAAAACTTTCCGACATGCGTAGCTATCTTGCAGAAGGGAATCTCATCTATCCGTTTTTGCATCCATTCCGTCACTGACAGCTTCTTGCTTTCTGCCTGTTCCTCTATGTACGTCTTGAGCATTCCCATAATCATCACTCCGTTTCCATTATATATTATCCGTGTTTTTTTTTATTTAAATTAATTATACTACAGTTGAAATGAAATAACAATCATTTGAACATGTCTCCATTCCTAAATGGATTACCATGACACGCCTTATACTGGCTAGTCAAATATGATATATATTCCTTACAATAAACATACAACTCTCTAATGGGAAAAACGCTGACGTCCAATAAAACCAGATAAAATGCAATCATATATCCGAAAAAGAAAAAAAGCCAGCCAATTCAGGCTGGCAAACAAAAAAGTTCATGCAAACAACATCGGCATTATGACAGAAAGTATACAGTTCCGGAAACGCCGTTAGTTCACATCCACAAAGCAAATAGCTTGTTGAACTGCCTTTGCGGCAGACACTCATAAATTAAAAAAAACACTTTCTAAACTGCTTATCCAGCAGGCATCTTTATTATACCATGGACATAAAAGATAAAAAATACATAAAACAATGCCGAAGTTGTCAGTGCTGCCGCCGACAAAAGTCATCGTTCATACGTCTCTGCCAGTTTGAAATAGTTTCATGCCTATAACTCTGTTTTCATCTCATCTTTTTGAATATGCCGAATTGATCGTCATAAAACCATGTTTCATCGCCGCTATCAACGGGTAAAGTAATTTCTCCGTATTTTTTAGATAGCGTCTCCAACAGTTCTTCTTCTGAAAGGTCGTCGTCTTCTGGAATGCGGCAACGAAGCGCGCTCTCATATGTACGCGGCAGCCATATTCTTTCGTCCCCATATTCTATATTATCTGGTTCAATATGCAGCGTATCTCCGCAGTCAATACATTCGCCGTCTTCATACATAGAAAAGTGAATCTTCCCGTCTCTATATACGCCTATGAGCTTCCTATCAGGCTGGCCTTCACGAAACCGGTTGAATGTCTGCGGCAGCGCCGTAAGCCACCAATATTCGTCAATCCAGCCGGACAGTCCCTGCGGCCCTGGCTCGGTACTGTTAAAATCTTCCATCGTCATATGTTCTAAGTCGATTAACAGGGAAACGTCTTTTTTATCGATGCCATTCATGACAGGCTTTCGTATACGCAGTACGGCGTCAATTTTTTTATGAAAAGTTTTTTTATCTATAATATCATGCAGGTCGTGGCTACGGAGATGATACGGCTTGACTTCGTATCCCGGCTTTATAAAGGCCTGCTGTTCTCCTTGCAGAGCCCTCACATTGTACTGCATTACAGCAATATTCGGTTTTATAATGTCCGCATACACCTTGCGATGACGCAGCACGCGCCCGGCCAGCTGAATAAAAGAACGATACGACGACGGCTCGACGACAGCCCAGTCAAAATCATGGTCTCGGCCAATTTCTTCTACAGGCGTTGCGACGACGATAAACAAGACGTTATCTTCCTCAACACTATCTAAATGACGGCGAATCACCGGGTCTTGTATATCTATCGGAACGGAGCTGTCGTACTTTCGTTTCAAGACGGCGTCTAAATATTTTTCCTGCTCATGGCGCATAATCAGAATCTGCCGGCTATGATAGGTCATAATCCGAATAGCATATCCTTTCGGCAGAATGCATTCGCTGCTCAGCAAATACAAGCTGCACGCCACGCAAGGGCTGGTATTAGCCAGGCGGATAAGGCCAAAGGACACGCGTTTTTTCGTCCTTTTATCCATGACGTAATTATCATCATGCAGGGCAATTGCCGCCTTCTTGGCCGCCTCAAAAAATTGGGGAATCCGGCTCCCCCCTTCCGGAGCCTCCGGAATGTTAACGATTATGCCTTTTCGCTTGATGAGCTGCTTTTCCAAATGCTGTACCCGTTTATCGACAAAAGCGCCATGCATTACTTTATAGGCCTGAAAGTCACCCATGGCAATCCGGCCTGCTACGGTCTTAAACTCATCGCACAAGACGACACCACACTGCTTTGTTTCAGTAAAAAACTGATTATAGCAGGCTAAGCCGCGCATATATGCCCGGAACATACCCTGAGCCAAATCAGGCGGTATCGTCGCCGAAGATATGGCTACGATCCGTCCCATCATTCCGGCTAAATGAACTAATCGTGAAATGGCAATTAAATCTTTTTTATCAAAATCATCAATTTCATCGATGACCAAGTCGGACGACATGAGGCGCAGCAAGGGAAGCACATATTTTCCGCCGCGTATGGTCTCTGTCGCAGCCATCATATAATCTATCGTCGCAGTCAAGACGGGCTTATACAAAAAGGCCTTATACTTTTGCGGATTATGCTGGAAAAATATGTCTAAAAACACTGTCTGTTCTGCACTGCATGTATCTTCATAGTCCAATTCCTCCTGCAGCAGGGCTTCTGTTTCTCCTACAGATGACATATCCTCTTCAGCTATTTTATCTTGTTCATGAAGCGACTGAACAACGCTGGAGCCAATCATAACAGCTAATTCGCTTTTATCCAGTCCGATGCGAGTTCTATATTCGTCTCCTGTCTGCAGCGTAAGGGTCCGCAATCCAAGAGCCAAAATATAGCGAAGAGATTTTCCATCTTCTGATACAGCGTTCATGAGCTTAGCATTGGCAATCGTTTTCCCGCATCCCGTACTCGCCATATTTACGATGAAATAGGCCATCTTCCCTCGTTCTTTCTGCCGGAACTGCTTGATTTTCTCGACAGCTCTATCTTGCCATCGGAAAGACTTAGGACTTTGCTTTTTCAAAAAAGCGATATCTTCTGCCTTTTCCATTTGGGCAGCAAAGTTCGGCAATTGATGAGCTATCTGCAAGGCCTGTTCCATAACAGAAACAACATGCTCTTCCAAGGATTGTTTTAATTCTTTATTGCAATCCGTATTGGCCCATAACTCAACAGGACTCCACGAATGCTTCTTTTTATGCGTTGATTTTCCTGCACCTTCACAAGGCAGCGAGGAAATGTAATGGTCAGACAGCATCAGACACAATCGGGCATAAGTGACTATGCTGCGAAAGGCCAGATTACCCTCCCGAATCAGCATACATAAAGCCGCTTCTTCGCGAAGCATCTTGGCAGCCCATTTTTTCAAAGCTTTTTGCCAAAGGAGCCCGTCATCCCACAACAATCCTTGACGAAAAGAAAAGCACTGTTTTTCTTTTTTCCTTTCGTCTTCATTACTACACCGTCTGCTGTATCCCCAGGAAGAACATATGCGTTCTATCAGTTGCTGAAAGGAGTACACGCCGTCGCTTTGGTATCCGTTTCTTGTATTATCATCCTCTATATACGGCAGCCGGTGATGAGATAGGATAATCCACGCCAGCATACTAGCAACAGGCGGCATAGGGCCTAACGTCCCCATATTCTTGCCTGCCAACTCAGCCAATGCTTTCGTATTAATTGTTCCTTCTGCCAAGGCAGTCAGCCATTTCTTATCGTCATCGTATGCGTCCGTATACCGCACTAAGGCTTCCAACAGCTTGCAGGATATCCATTCATGGCGAAACGGATCGGCTTCCAATTTTCCTTTTCCAGCAGCTCTTAATTTATGCTGAAACAAATCCGACGCCTTACCCCAGTCATGAAGCAGCGCTGCCAAGGCGGCAATCGCTTTAATCAGGGACAAATACTGCCAATCGTTTTCCCATTCACTGTGTACGATATTTTTTGACGTATAATGCACTGGCACAATTCCTTCTTCATTAAACTTGCTGCGCTTTCCTACGATCCATACCAGCTCGCTTCGGCTGCGAGAACGAATCCAATGACACGAAACAGCCGTACTCTTTGTCGCGCTGCGCCGCAACAGTGTCCTAACCGTCGCAAGCCCCTCTTCCGTAATGACCGTTTTCCAGGTATCCGTACCAATTCGCAGGGCAAAGCTGTCCAAAATCCTTCTGACAACAGGAATGGATTTTCCTTCGCTTTTACTGACAAAAATTACCATCATACGACATCACCCCCACTGCGGGCAAACATTGTGCTGCACTCCTTGACCTGAGAAAACATAAAATCCAGCGCTTTGTGTTCTGTAAACTTCTGCAAGCAGACCTGCCTGAATTCCTGATCGGTCGTATTCCTTTCCGCACAAATAAAGGCCCAAGGCAGGACGATGGCATCCTTTATCAAATCGGCCACATCAAAAACCAGAGCGCCGCGCCGCGTTTTTCCATGCATGACAGCAAACCCATGAGGAATCCCCAATACCCATAAGGTACAGGCTGCCAGCCCATAAGCCAGATAATTGCCATGATTTAAAAAGACATTTGCTTTGTCATCGCCTTGCTGCCGTCTTGTAAATTCTCCCCAGTCCGATTGATTGGCCGCATACTTGTAAAGATTTTTCGTAAAAGCAGCTTCTTTCGTAAGCAGTTCCGTCACGTTTCTCGCCTTGGGAATCTCTTTTTCATAAGTCTTTAACGCTTGTTTTATTTCCAAATCGTCACAATCAAACAGTTCATCCTGCAGTTCCCTGTCCTTACCCCAGACAGTACGTAAAAACTGGCACCGTTCCTGTTGAAACGCCTTAGCCGCCTCCAAGCGCTTCGCCTCGTCAAACCAAAAGGACAGCCATCCCTGCACATATACAGTCGGCCTGTATTCGCTCTGCGGATTCAGCCATTCTATTTCCGAACCGGCAAACAAAGGCGTACTGCCTCCTCCGCAGAACCCAACCAGAACGCCGGCACTGGCCAATAACCGCATAGCCGCCTGCGTAATAGACGTACCTGTTCCCAATAAAATTACCGTCGTATTGGCAATCGGAATGTTCCAGTACAAATTTTCCTTTTCCGTCTCTGTCAAATACACAATACGGCCGTTCTTCTGCATGACACGGCATTTTTCTAAGTAGAAAATATTAGCTCGCTTGGAATGAAGAATCGGTTTTAAATCGGAAGATGTTAGGTTCTGTTTCATAGGGCATCTCATCCTTTATAAAGATATTCTTTAAGGCAAGGTGTTGCTGTTTTCATTTATTAGTTACCGGTATCCATCAAGAAGCCTCGCAATTACGAAGCATGCTGCGAGGATTCTTTGAACATTTCAATCCACGCTCCCACATGAGGAACGACGAAAGCAGCAAGATTATCTACTTAGGTACCCCGCAATTTCAATCCACGCCCCCGCATGAGGAACGACGTCTAACTCTATTTATGACGATATGCCGATGATTATTTCAATCCACGCCCCCGCATGAGGAACGACTTGCTGCAGCTACAGGACGAGTTGACGAACTGCAAATTTCAATCCACGCCCCCGCATGAGGAACGACACTTCCTGCTTGGCAAATTCAATGCTGTTCGACGAATTTCAATCCACGCCCCCGCATGAGGAACGACTTCAGTATCGCCATTAAACATAGCCATCCCATCGATTTCAATCCACGCCCCCGCATGAGGAACGACCTCTCCCACCACCTCGTGCGGTAATGCCTAAAGCTATTTCAATCCACGCCCCCGCATGAGGAACGACCGGACGTATTCTGCATATATACCATCGTGTTCCAATTTCAATCCACGCCCCCGCATGAGGAACGACATACGATAACGGCGACAACGATGTTTAGCCGGTCATTTCAATCCACGCCCCCGCATGAGGAACGACCGCTACATTTAGTATACTACAAAAACAACCTCAGCAAATATAGGCATTAATGACTATATTCAGTAATTTATACCGATTTTTCGCATCACCAAACAGCATCTTTCCATGTATGTTAGTGCGGAACTAAAGGGAAAATGCCGCATGCTTCCGGTTCGCACAAGCGGCCTTATGATATTTTTCCCTATCCGTATGGGTTTCTTTAGTATACCATATGAAATCTCTTTATCGTTCATTGTATCATTGCTTACATCGTCCTGTGTATTCCTGAATCCAACAGCATTTTACACTTTCTCCGACAGCGTAAAATAATTGTGGAAAAACTTTAGAGTACAAAAGTTAAAGAATATATACCGTAACGGGAATGCTAGTGTCAGCACGTTGCTGTATGCTGTCTATAACGTAACTATAGTAGTAATATTAACAGATTAAGAGAACTATCAAAAATGGCCTGTCAAAAAAATTCCCACAACAACTTTACACTATCCTTTCTCCCATCTCGGTCAAACAAATTTGACATTTTGTTCTTTCCGTGCTATAGTTCAAATTAAACACCTGTATTGTACAGTATAGAGGAGGTATATTTCATGAAAGTTGTGTTATTAAACGGCAGCCGCCGTGAAGGGGGCTGCACGTATACAGCCTTATCCGTTGTCGCCGATGTCCTGAAGGAAAACGGCGTCGACGCAGAAATTATTCATGCCGTACCGACAGACGATGTCGTCAAAGCCGTTGCCGAAAAAGTCAAGGAAGCCGATGGATTGGTCGTCGGTTCGCCGGTATACTGGGCTTCTCCGTCGGGCGAAATTATTTCCTTTATGGACAAGCTAGCCGGCGTGGCTGGCTCTGCTCTGATCCACAAACCGGCCGCCGCCGTCGCATCGGCTCGCCGGGCCGGCACGACAGCTACGCTGGACGTACTGAATAAGTATTTCTCCTATCATCAAATGCCCATCGTTTCGTCCAACTACTGGAATGTCGTTCACGGCAATACGCCTGACGAAGTAAAGCAGGACGCCGAAGGCATGCAGATCATGCGCGTTTTAGGCCGCAACATGGCTTGGCTCCTCAAATGCATTGAAGCCGGCAAAACCGCCGGCATTACGGCTCCTGAAACAGAAGCTAAGGTCATGACCAATTTCATTCGGTAAATTGCCCGCAAAAAAAGACTGGCTTGCTCCACGCAGGTCAGTCTTTTATCGTATAACCAATAGGACCTTTCGTTTTCTCTTACCCATTGACAGGCCTATGCATCATGCCGTACCATGAACATATATGCTTCGTTTTTTCATACCGCATCAAAGGAGGATGTATCATGGGATTTTTTAGTGAAATGATGGGCAACGCGTCGGAAATAGATATTGATGAAATCCGTGAGGACTACGCCAAGTTTCTGGCACCGGGCGAGCGCATCGAGCACGCCTACCGGCTGATTCGCGATTTGTTCATCTTTACAGATAAGCGGCTCATTCTTGTCGACGTGCAGGGATTGACCGGAAAAAAGACGGAATACCTCTCGATTCCCTACAAGAGTATTACTCACTTTAGTATCGAGACAGCCGGCCACTTCGATTTAGACGCCGAGCTGAAAATCTGGATTTCCGGCATGGGCACGGAGCCGTTGTGCAAGCGGTTCAACAAGAGCCTGAACATCTATGCGCTGCAACAACTACTGGCGCAATACATTTTAATCTGATACGTGCAAAGAGGCCTGATCGCAGCAGGCCTCTGTTTCCTATGGGCGCATTTCAGCAATTTCCCGTATACACATGGGACAAATACGTTCCGGCAATATCCCTCAGGCGATATACGGTTTCTACCTTCGTCGGCCCCCGGTCGGTCATGCGGTACTGCGGGAAAAAGCGGGTAACGTGAAGGGGGATGTCTGCGTCCAGCGACGCAATCCATTTCGCTTCGGCTTCCATTTCGTCCTCGCCCTCATTTTCACCGGGGACGAGCAGCGTCGTCAGCTCGACGTGGCAGTCCCGGGCCGCTCTGGCGATAAACGCCTTGACCGTTTCCAGATTTCCGCCCAGCTTCTGGTAATATGCGTCGGTAAATCCCTTCAAATCGATATTCATAGCGTCTATATAGGGCAGCAACTCTTCCAATACGGGAAGTTCAGCAAAACCGTTAGTCACCATGACGGTCTTCATGCCCCGCTCATGAACCAGACGCGCCGTGTCGCAGACAAATTCATAGCCTACGAGAGGCTCGTTGTACGTAAAGGCGATACCGATATTTCCGTGGCTTCGGTACGCCTCCGCCAAGGCCGCCAGCTGGGCCGGCGTAATCTCCCGCCAGGGAATGTTGGCATGACCGGCCATGGATATTTCATGGTTTTGGCAAAACGGGCAGGCTAAATTGCAGCCGAAGGTACCGACGGAAAGGATCATGCTACCGGGATAAAACCGGCGCAAGGGCTTCTTCTCGATGGGATCCAGCATAAGAGACGTAATCTTGCCGTAATTGACGCTGACAATACGGTTTTGTTCTCTCTTCCGGGCCCGACAGCGGCCGTACTGGCCTTCGGCCAACGTGCAGTGATGGGGACAGACGGGACAGCGAAGCAAGCCTTCTCCCTGCGTTCTTTGGGACAGCGTAGTGTTCGTCATCAATAGTGTCTCACCACCTCAAACCGTTCCAGCTGTACGTCCTCGTCGGCGGAGATGCCGGCTTTGCGCTTGGCAATGGCCACCTGTGCCTGTACCGTATCAACGCCCTCCAGATTGGGCAGGAGCAGCCCTCTCCGGCTGCCTTTGGTCACGATGACGCCGTACCGCCGTACGTCCAGTTCTTCTTCTGATGCGATGATTTCAGCTGGGCTAAGCACGTCGACGCTGTATTCCAGCCGCTCTAATTCATCTTCCCTTACAGCATGAAACCGCGGGTCCTTTGTCGACGCGCTGACGGCATTTTCGATGATTTCCTCAGCGATGCTGTTTCGTACCGGCCCAATCGTGCCGATACAGCCCCGCAGAGCACCTTCTTCCTTCAGGGAAACGAATACGCCGGCCCGGTTGGCATACATTTCGTCAGGAAGTCCGTCAGGCACGCTGATTTTTTTGCCCGTCCGTATGTACGTTTCTATGGTCTGCCGTGCCAGGCGCACGTACGCGTCTTCCGCCTCTTTCCGCCGGGCAGCCTGCGCGCAGACTCGTTCTTCATACTGACGCAGGAAATCGCGCTGCGGCGCAGCCCCTTCCGTTTCATACACGCAGACGCCGTAGCCTACGCCGAAAGGCCCTTCATAAGACAGGCTTTCGGCTTTGACAGCCAGACAATCTAAGGCGCCGGCCATGATGACGAAGGAGCGCTGACCGCATTCCGCCGCCTTGGCGCAAAACTCCTCGGACAAATCGAAAAGACGGCCAAAGTCGCCCCTTCCCATGATGTCCATGATTTCCGCGTCGTATACAGGCCCTTCGGCCTGAAAACCGTACGGGCCGTCGTCTTTGAGCTTATGGGATAAATCGCCGCTGGCGATGACCGCAATGCGCCGCTCTAATAGCTCCGCCGTTTTTTGAATGCACTGGCCCAGCTTATAGTGCTGGGAAAAAGGCAGGCCCGACAGGCCGATGCGCACCGTTTGGTACCCTTCGTAATACTGATTCAGGAACCAAAGGGGAATCATCGTCCCGTGATCCAGACTGCTGTCCCGTTCGCCAAGGGTACCGGCCGAAACGCCGCATCCTGCCGCCTTGCGGGACAGCATATCGACAAATTCTGCATCATACTGCACTTTGATTTCTACCTGGGGAGCCCGGAAGGCCCCGAAATTCCCCTGCGCCCAGCGGCCCGGAGAAATATGAAAATAATCGGCATACATGACCGAATGAGGCGACAGGACGACGACTGTATCGGGCTTCCACGATGCCAGCCTCTTGGCCGCTTCATGATATGCCTGTATCGTCGCCTGAATCCCCCGTTCCTGTCCTCGCCCGACCTCTGGAATAATGAGGGGCGGATGGGGAACCATGATTGCACCTAACATTGCCATACTACATCCCTCCCTGCAACATTCTTGCCGTATACAATCGTCATATACAGCAAGACTTTTTTTATTTTATTATAATCCACAACACGGCCAGTCTACAACTGCCGCCCGACTGCAACGCAAAAAAGAGCCTGCGTTTCCACAAGCTCTCTGTCGATTTCCTTATAAACCGTTCGTATACACATCGTTGATAACTGCCTGCGCCCGTTCCGTTTCCTTCTTCCGAATCAGACGGTCCCTGTCGCTGACAATAGCCAGCATCTCGTCGACGACCATTTCCAGACTCGGCTCGCTGACCCGATATAAATAACCAATCATCCGCATCGCCGTAAAATCCGTGTTCAGCGTATGATAGGCAATTTCCTGACAAAAGGGCTGGGGATATCCCTTGCTCAGCAGGAGCTCGTATAATTCATCAGTCTTCGTCGCCATGAGCCGCCTCCACTTTCTCAAAACGGTATTTCTGCGACGCCGCGGGATACTTGTCATGATCTACTTCGCTCATGAACATGGCGTACGGCCGGGCGCATATCTTAAAGGGCGCGTATAAGGCCTGATACACGACGAGCCGCTCGCCCGACTCCGTATGTTGGGCAAAGGCCAGCACCTTATACAAATATTCTGATGTGTCAGCTGACACCCATTCCCGCTTAAAATGGCGCACGATGTCGCCAGCGCAGATATCCCGTACGGGCACATCCTCTTTCGGCGGCTCCGGCTCTGTCGCAACCTCTATGTAGTCGCCGCGGCGCAGGGAAACGGTTTTGCCTGAAGCAGTGACAATCGTCACGCCTTCGTCCCCCGCAGCGGCAACGTCAAAGACATCGCCAAAGGCATAGCCGGCGTCATCCTCTATGTATCTCTGTATAATTTTAATCTTCCCCATAATCCATTCCTTTCAATGCAAATATAACAATCCGCTCCCGCTCGTTGTTTCCTTCCAAGTCGCGGCAATCGATTTCATCAAACACCGTCAGCCCGTCAGTAGCCAGCAAATAAGCCATATACTCATCGGAGGGGTAATAGAAAAACAGCAGTATGTCCCGCGGCGCGGCATAATACGATGCCAGAATACGGCTCATGGCCTTCTGCAGGATTTGCAGGGAAAAAGGATTGAAAAAGTAAATGCGGTCTACTTCCTCCGGCACGGCAAAGTGCTCGGCATTAGCCAGCAAGAAGGATACTCGTCTCGAAGCAGTTCCTGACGTTAGGTTCTCTATCGCCTTTTCGTAAATCCGCTCGTCGTACTCGACGCCAATAGAATGACAACGCGTCTGCCAAGACAGGAAGAAATCGACCCGTCCCTTGCCGCATCCGTAATCGAGAAGAGTATTCCCCTTGCGGATATAACCGGCATTAGCCAGCCGCTCCAGCACCGAATAGGGCGTCGGCTCATAAGGGTAGCGGTACACGTCGGCGTGGGTATCGTCCCGCCCCGTCGTCTTAATCTGCAACAGTTTATCCCATTCGCTATCGGTCATCGTCAAATCAATATCCCTTCCAAGTGGTCCAGCTCGTGCTGGCAAATCTGAGCCGGCAGGCCGCGCAGTTTCTGCCGCCGCTTCTTCCAGCTCATATCGTAAAATTCCACTTCGATATACTCATACCGCGTCGTCTTGCGGACGCCGTCCAACGACAGACACCCTTCTTCCGCCTCATAGGGTCCTTCCTTCTTCAGCACGACGGGATTAAACATGACGATATCAGCCGCGCCCATATGAACGACGATGACGGCTTTCCGCACGCCGATCATATTCGCCGCCATGCCTACGCACCGATCGCGATTCGCCTGCAGCGTATCCAATAAATCCCGGCCAACAGCCATATCGGCTTTAACAGCCCGTTCAGCCTTTTGTCCTAAAAAGAATATATCTCTTACGATTGGTTTAATCATAGTCAAGTTCCTCTAATTCTTTTAATTTTTTATTATCATGGGCCGCTGATTACAAATTTTACAGCTTGCGGCTCAGCATTTCGTACCTCTGTCAAAGCTTTATAAAAGGCCAGATAAAAATCTGTAATAATCCCAATATGTTGGATCAAAAACTCACATTGAATATCATAACTGCTTTTATATAATTTATCAAATAAAATGCCCCTATTATCCGATATGTCATATAATTCAATTACCCGCAATTGGTTCAGAATAGTATCTTCGTACGTATTTTTCAGGATGACATATCAGATTTTTATATACTTCATACACATTTCTCAAGAAATCATCCATAACGGCAACTGGATAGATATTCTCTCCCCAATGTTCAAACTCACCCTGGCGGCTTGCTGTATCATATGCTTCATTTTCATTTTTCACATTGAATGTACCAAATATCCATTCAAGTAAAGCCTCAGAACAATCTTCTTCGACGCTAATTGCGCAATTTGGTTTTCTGTACCAATACTCCCACGGCCTACGGTATTGACCTTCTATGTTTTCATCAATACAAATTCCATATTGTGTGTTCCCACCGCCCATCGTTCCTTGCTTTATAAACAAGCGCGTAAATTTATCCTGTATGTTGTAAATATTTTCATTATATACATAACGTAAGAATTCATGTCCCATGAAGGCTTCACCCCTTACTGATATATATTATTTATATCATATACATTGATAAACAAGTGCTTATGCTTTATTTATAATTCAATAAACTTCTTCATATGATTA